>JBBQHD010000019.1:0-29161 GCA_038323665.1 Bdellovibrionales bacterium | reverse complement strand
ATGGGCCGGAAAAACACGAAATTGGGATGCTGTAAAAATAGTAAATTTAAATCCCTTGAAAGAAAAAAAGAAATCGAATACAAAAGAAAAACTTCAACTAGCAAGTTGATCTAGGCGACAACTATCCTGAAATCTTCCGATAAAAGGAAATCTATATGCTCAGGAATTGGTTGGGTGGACTCATACTTTTATCTCTGGTTCACTCGTCCTTATCTGCGGCAGTCCTCTCTTGTGATGCTCTTTATATTCAAGAGCATCCAGTAACTCAAACTTCTTTTGTTTATAAATCGAGCTTTGACTACGATGCATTTCTTGAAATCCGCAATTCCTACGAGCAAACTCTTCGCGCTGGGCAAAAAGTCGAAATCGATTCCGTCACTGACACAATGACTCGTATCGCGTTCCTAGAGGCTGTTTCCCGCAGTCGCAATATTGCCATTCTTGATCTTGAGTCTATAATTCAAAATGGTTCTTTTCTGCAAAAGTATTCTTTGCAGCGCCTAATACATAAATTAGATTTTTCTGAAGGTCTTTCTCCGACGAATATGTCAGGCGTTCTGGAAGATCTATATTTACTTTCCCATTCCGTTTCGCTGACAGCAACACAAGAAGGTTCTTTTTTAAAACTTAAAGATGCAGTCTCATTAAAATCCACTATCAAAAAACGTATTGAATCGGAAATTGTAACAGGGGAATTAATGTCAGCTTTTAAGGAACTTGGTCTAGTGCAAGACCCTAGTACTTTTCGGCGAATGACTTTGTGGCGACAAGAACATCAGAATATCGAAAATGCTTTCCTTACAAGCTTACTTAATTTCTTATCGATACATTATTTAGGATTTATCTCGTATATCCCTGGCGCGAACTTGCAACCCAACTTTAAGCTTCCTGCAGAGCTTATTGAAATAATAAAAACTGGTGGTTTTGACTCGATTTATGGGCTAATTCGACCACATTATAAAAACACGACAGCCTTTAACTCAGCTTGGAATTCAGCTCGTTTGGCATATGTTACTTTTTTTATTTCTTACGGGTCAGTGATGTTATTGCAATCACTGCCATCATTTGCTCGAATTATTAATTCTACCACTGTATCGAAAATAAAACTTGAGCAACTTCAAGAAAAAACCTTCAATGCAGAAAAAGTAAAATACCAGCTATTCAAAGGCTGGAAAACTGCATTCTTTGATTTTGAGGGACGCTGGCCTGACCCAGTTAAAGATAAAGCAGAATGGGATCGCAATTGGAACAGCATTATGAATTCATCTGATGAACAGCTTAGAGTTAAGTATAGCGCAAAATAAATCCGTGATATTTATTCCCAAGCGTCTTCTAAAAACACTAAGCTTTTAAAACATCAGCTCCTCTTGATAACCACGTTCGGTTAAACGCGAAGAGTTTTTGCCAGCAATGAGCCTTTTCCTATTTCAGTGATGGGCAACACCTGAATATGGCGATCTAACAAATAGGGCTCTGGCGTAGGGGCAATGACAAAAATCTTTTTCAATTTCAGATCACTTTGACATGACAGCATCGATTTCGTCCGCGAAGGCGCTGTTGAGCTTTTAAATTCAAAACCGAAACGACCCTTCGGCAATTGAACCACGAGGTCCATCTCGGCGCCGCCAGAGGTTCCATAAAAAAAACATTGGCGGCGAGAGATCTGCAGTTGCCTTAAAATCATTTCAAGCGCAAAGCCTTCAAACGAGGCGCCCAGCTTGGGGTGCGACAGCAGACCATTTTCGCTTTCGATATCCATCAGAGAATGGAAAACCCCCGAATCGCGCAAATAAATTTTGGGACGTTTGATGATTCGCTTGCCTGTGTTCACTTCAAAGGGGGGCAAAACTAAAACCATCAACGCCATCGCAAGACCCTCGACGTAGTGTCGCGCGGTTTTATCGCTGATCCCAAAGGATTGGCCCAGTTCGGAAACATTCAAAACTTGCCCATGGTAATGCGCCAGCATTGTCCAGAATCGGCGATTAAGATTTTTCAATCCATCGATTCCTAAAATGCGAAGATCACGTTCTAAAAAAGTTCGAATAAAGTTTTCACGCCAGATCACGGAATCTTTGTTCGAACGAGCCAGAAACGACCTTGGAAAAGATCCTCTTAACCACAGTTTTTTCCAATGGTCCGCACCGACCTCATCAAGGTGGAACGGAGACATCTCGACAAATTCAATTCTGCCCGCCAGCGATTCTGAACTGCGGTTAATCAATTCTTCTGAGGCACTTCCAAGCAAAAGAATTTTTGTTTTTGGATATCGATCTACGTGATAGCGCAGAAATGGAAAAAGCTCAGGATTTCGTTGAGCTTCATCCACAATTATCAGACCACGATCGCCCGAAAAAACAAGCTCAGGTTGTTCCAGGCGGACAGCGTCTCGTGGGCTTTCCAAATCTAAGAAAAGCCTACTTTCCAGCCCTCTGGCAAGAGTCGATTTTCCACACTGACGCGGCCCCAGCAGAGCAACAATGGGTGCACGCCTAAAGGCAGCATTCACCTTTGTCTCGTAAGAAATTCTTGGAATCGATGAATTCAACATCCTTGTATTATCGGACAAAATATCCGAAAAAACAAGGATATTGAATTTAAAACATCAGCTCGTCTTGGTAACCGCGCTCGGCCCAATAATCTGCGGGTGGGGAATCCGAAAATTTTATATGTGCCAGTTGTTTAATATTTTTGACCCCGTATTTGACTGCGGTCATTAGCCTTAAAGGCGCGCCGTTTTCCACCGTCAGCGGTTGGCCGTTGATTTCATAACAAAGCAAGGTCTGCGAATGCAGCAAACTTTTTGCATCCATCGATACATAGTAACCGCCGTTAATACTTTCCAGTGCTGCGTATTCATACGGAGTTTTGACGACTCCCGATAGCGAAGTCTGCGAACGCTGCCCGACATCGAAGGCTTTCATAAATTCGCTGACTTGAACCCCGCGACATTGAACATTTTGCGACCAACCTTCGATGCACTTAAATTCGAATTTCATTTCCGTCGATGGCAATGCGCGAATTTGTTCGATGGTCAGCAATAAAGCTTCTGGTAATTCTGGGTCTTCTACTTTTAAACGCCATTTTTTTTCGTCCACTGTTTCTTCTAATCCAGCGTCCCCGTTGACTCGAAAAGGTTTTCCGTCTGGGGTTGCTTCGGCAACCCTGGCGTCTTTGCTGAAATTTGCTTTCCAAAATGAATCGCTCATATTATTCACTTGGCGCAACAGCCAGGGAAGTTCGCGCTGATTTTCCATTTTAAAAATCCAACCGACACCCAAGACACCCATTAGGCCAAAAAATCCTGCTTTGACGAACGAACGGCGATTGCTTTTTTTATATTCCGCTGAATCGATTTCAATTTCTTCTAGTGGCGGCAGTTTATTGCTCATCTTTTACCTCCGGTTTTACTTCCAGTCCCGTCACCATTGCGCGGAAATTATTCCAACCAGTTTTAATCACTTGCCCGATGTGCACGAAGAAAAATCCTACAAACAAAGCCATAATGATAAAATGTTCGATCCGCGCTGCTTTGTAACCGCCCAGCGCCGCAAGCAACCAATTCAACTGCGCAGGTTTATAAATCGCAAGTCCTGTTAAAGTTGCAGCGACTCCCATTAGAAAAATCCCTGAATAAGTGATTCTTTGTGCAGCATTGTATTTAATTTGTTCCGGCAAGGGCTTTTTCCAAACCTTGATATCGTGAAGGAATACAATTCCAGCTTCCCTCAAAGATTTGCGATCCGGAATTAAATATCGATAGTGGCCTGTCTTAATCAAAAAAAAGCTGTAGAAAATTCCATTGATGATAAATAGAATCGCAAAAGCAAAATGCCAGCCCATTCCCAAACCTAAATTTCCACCCAAACCAATTTTATCAAGCCATTCACCAGGCAAAAGGTAATCTGAATTTGTCCAATAAATAGCAAGTCCCGAGACAATCATAATTGTCAGCAAGGGGAAATTAATCCAGTGATTCCATCGCAGCGGCAAGGGGTGCTTTTTTAAATTTTTGATTTTCACAATTAAAAGTTTTGCATAAATGCGGTCCTGCATCAAACAAGAATTATTTATTTTGCACTTTGGCCGAACATCTTGAACCATGACGTAAAAGATGTTCATCACGAACTGACAACAACCTATAAGGGGACGATATGAAATTGAATGCTCTACTTGCTGCATTTGCAGCTTTGACTTTGGTCAGCGCAACGACTCACGCTGAAGATAAAATGGCAAAAAAAGATGCTATGATGGCCAAAAAGATGGAAGAAAAAACCGTTACTGTTGGTGGAAAAAAAATGTATCCCTCAAAAGATATCATCGACAATGCAGTAGAATCTGCTGATCACACAACTTTGGTTGCTGCTGTCAAAGCTGCTGACCTTGTTGGAACATTAAAAGGCGCTGGACCTTTCACAGTTTTTGCTCCGACCAATGCTGCATTTGCAAAATTGCCAGCCGGAACAGTTGATACTTTGTTGAAACCAGAAAACAAAGCAACTTTGACTAAAATTCTTACTTACCACGTTGTCGCAGGAAATTTTGATTCAAAAGCAATCGCTGCAAAAATCAAAGCAGGCAAAGGCAAAGCAACTTTTGATACTGTTTCTGGCGGAAAATTAATGGCTTCGATGAACGGAAAAACTTTGGTTTTGACCGACGAAAAAGGCGCAAAATCCAATGTTACGATCGCAGACGTCTATCAAAAAAATGGCGTGATTCACGTTGTTGATGGCGTTGTTCAACCTAAATAGTTTTTGAGTTTTTAAAAGCCAGCACTTAACTGTGCTGGCTTTTTTTTTGGGATTTAACTCTTAGCCACAAAAAGTAGCTTGTCCAAATTAATGACTTGGTGATTGGATCGCGATTTGTTGAAAACAACTTATTTTATTTTTCCTATTTTTAATGAACTGAACAATGATATTTTTTTTCACAATTTGAATTTAATATCAAGCATCACTGGCAAAGAAAATATTGTGATTGTCGACGGCGGCAGCACTGACGCTTGTCTGGAAAAAATTAAATCTTTAGGACTTAATTTAAGTCCACAGGTTTTTAAAAGCCGTGGTTCCAGAATTGATTTTGGATTAAATCTGGCCAAGCAAGCCGGTCGTTCTGCCGTCGTTGTCCACCCGCGCAGTAGGTTAAGTTTAGATAATTTGAATGAGCTTACTGATATCCTTAATCAAGACGATTTGACTTGGGGCGGATGGACTCATCAGTTTGATGCCTCAACTTATTTATTTAAATTCACTTCTTGGTATTCTAATTTTGTTCGTTTTGATTTAAGGAAAATTATTTATTTTGATCATTGTTGGTTTTTTTCAAAATCTTTTCTTGAAAAATTGCCGGCCTTTCCTTGTCAGAGTCGATATTTATTCGAAGATTCAACCCTAAGCCTTAGGTCTAGGAAAATTACTGCTCCGATAAGGTTAAAATCAGCAATTGCTACCTCGACCAAGCGATTTAATAGAAATGGTTTTTTACGACAGGCTTTGCTTAATTTCATTCTGAAAATTGGATTTTTCTTAGGTGTTCCTGATGCTGTAATTTATCGAATTTATGAAAAATCTTTGTGGCTGAATGGCAAAATTTAGTTTTCCACACCATTGACAAAATGACCCACAGATTTTGCAATAGATAGGGGGGCTTCTATCATCAAAATATTTTTGTGCTTCTATGTCTTGCTTTTCGCAAGTTTATTGTTTGCGGCACAAGACCCATCCGCTGAAGATGGGGAAAGCCTTATTATTCAACCCAAAGTCAAAGTAACCCAGGAAGCCGAAAAAAAGCTTGAACCAGAACCTGAGGAAACTGTTCTGATTCAACCTGAAAAACCAGAACCAGCGCCAGAAATATCGCCCACTTATAATTCGAAAAAATTTACTTTCGGTGTCGGTGAAACTTATACTTCATTCTCGGAAAAAGTTTCTAGTATTTTTGCCACAACAAATTCGACAGGTTTTGCTCCACGCATTCAACTGGATTATCAATCGCATGAACAAATCCCCCCGTCTTTTGATGTTGAAAGAATAATGGCAAATCCAGGCGAAGACGGAAAATTTGCACGACCTCCGGCCTACTGGAACTACCGTGGACATTTAGCTTTAGATTCACCAACCAAATTCAACGAGATTAGCATTCCCATGTTTATTGAACTTAGTGCTGCGATGGAAAAAATAAATGCATACGAGTTTATTTCTAAATTATGGAGCTATTATTATTTATTGGGTTACGAAAGTTTCGCAACGGGAACTCCGAACCAAAGTTCACTTTCGACTTCGCAATATACTTTTGGTGTTCGCAATCTGAATATTATCTACGCTGGGTTTGGAACCTGCATGCTGAAAAGTGCGCACAGGCAATGGACCTTGTGCGGGGACTTAGCCCAAACCCTAAGTTCAACCAGCTCGGGATCTGCTGACTCTGCCCCCTATGCAAAAGCCATGTCTGGCCAGCGCATCGAACTTTACTGGAAAAAACCCCTAGGCGCAGAACAACGATTCACACTAGCCGTCGGCACTCGCTTTTATTTACTAAGCGCCGGCAGCGATAGCCTAACCGGCTACCGCCTGATCACCAGCCTTAATTTCGCCGCTTTCTAGAGGTACGCCGTTCAAATTGGTGTCGCAAGTGCGTTAGAATTTTTTGGTAGAGCAATTTTTTTTACCTTTTAATCTTATATATATAAATTTTCCAGACGCGGCTCGTGCCTCCAAAAACCGCCCAGTAGGGCGGACGCATCCTGCTTTTTTGAGGTCTGGAAGAATTTATATATATAAGATTAAAAGGTAAAAAAAATTGCTCTACCAAAAAATTCTAACGCACTTGCGACACCAATTTGAACGGCGTACCTCTACCTCTAAATATTTCGGCGGTATTGGCCGCCTACTTCGTATAGAGCGCTGGTCATTTGGAATAGACTGCATACTCGCGAGGCTTTCATTAGGGCTTCGAAAAGGTTTTCGCCTTTTAGTGCAGATGCTCGCAATTCTTCTAGCGCTTGCAGTGATTCTTTGCTGTGTTGGTTTTTAAAGTTGTTGCAGTTGTCTAACTGGTGATTTTTTTCTTCGGTGCTCGCGCGGGCCATTTCTATTTTTGCTGGAATGTAATTTTCTTTGACTGTTTCGGGATCGATATAAGTGTTCACGCCAATTAGTGGCAGTTCGCCGGTGTGTTTCAGCATTTCGTAGTGCATCGATTCATCTTGGATTTTCGAGCGTTGATACTGAGTTTCCATCGCGCCCAAAACCCCGCCGCGCTCCGAGATTTTTTTGAATTCCTCTAGAACTGCTTCTTCCACGAGTTCCGTCAAATAATCCGTCAGATAAGATCCTTGCTGAGGATTCTCATTCATCAATGGGCCGTATTCGTTGTTCAAAATTAATTGAATCGCCATTGCACGACGAACCGATTCTTCCGTTGGTGTCGTGATCGCTTCGTCATAGGCATTGGTGTGCAACGAATTGCAATTGTCAGCCAAGGCCAAATACGCCTGCAGCGTTGTGCGAATATCGTTAAACGAAATTTCTTGAGCATGCAAACTTCGGCCACTTGTTTGCACATGATATTTTAATTTCTGCGATCGATCGTTGGCCTTATACATTTCTTTCATCGCAATCGCCCAAATTCGTCTGGCAACGCGGCCTAAAACAGCATATTCAGGATCCATTCCATTGGAAAAAAAGAAGGAAAGATTCTGCGCAAAATCATCTACTTTTAAACCGCGAGATAAATAATATTCTACGAAAGTAAATCCGTTGGAAAGTGTAAACGCAAGCTGGCTGATGGGGTTCGCTCCGGCTTCCGCAATATGATAACCAGAAATACTAACAGAATAAAAATTGCGCACTTTCTTCTGCACAAAATATTCTTGAATATCGCCCATCATTTTCAAAGCAAAGGAAATGGAAAAAATGCAGGTGTTTTGACCCTGATCTTCTTTTAAAATATCGGCCTGAACGGTTCCGCGAACTTGTTGCATCGTCCATTCGGCCGTTTCATTCCATTCTGTTTGAGTCAATTTTCTTTTTAATGATTTTTCTTTTTTCTCGATCTGCTGATCAATGGCGGTGTTAAAGAAAAATGCCAAAATCATCGGCGCCGGTCCATTGATGGTCATGCTGACGCTGGTGGTGGGATTGGTCAGATCGAAATTGGCATAAAGCTTTTTCATGTCTTCCAGAGTGCAAATGCTGACGCCGGATTCGCCAACTTTGCCGTAAATATCAGGACGCAAATCCGGATCATTTCCGTAAAGTGTGACCGAATCAAAAGCCGTCGATAGTCTTTGCGCTTTTTCACCCTGACATAAAAAATGAAATCTTTTATTGGTGCGTTCCGGAGTTCCTTCGCCTGCAAACATTCGCTTGGGATCTTCGTCGCGTCTTTTTAAGGGAAAGACGCCTGCCGTATAGGGAAAATGACCCGGCACATTTTCCATCCGTAAAAATTTAAAGCGATCGCCCCAATCATTTAAACTTGGAATCGCCACACGTGGAATGGCACTGCCGCTTAATGAGGTTCGCCATAAATTTTGACGAATTTCTTCCCCGCGCACTTTGAAAATAAATTCTTTTTCTTTATAAACAGATAAGTGTTTCCATTCCCCGAACAGGGCGACTTCATTGGCGTCTAATTTTTTGTGAAGTTCGGATTTTTTTGCGTCAAACTCTTTAGACTGCAGTAGCTGTGCAGTTTTCTCCAAAGCTCCAATTTGCGAGGCTAGTTCAGAAACTTCTTCGGTTCGTTTTTTATATTTTCGAATGGTATTGGTAATTTCTGCCAAATAGCCTTGGCGATCTGGTGGTAAAATGATCGATTCTTCGGCTGCCAGTAGAGTTTTTTTCTGACTGTCTGATAATTTGAATTTTTCCTGTTTGCTGGAAAACAAATCCGTCAAATAACAACACAACTGATGCACACCCTTGTCATTAAATTGCGAAGCCTTGGTTAAAAATACCGGCAGATCATTGCGTTCTTCAAAGATTTTACGTGATCTGCGGTATTGTTTCTTCACATCGCGAAGTGCATCCAGGGCGCCGCGCTTGTCGCCTTTATTGATGGCAATCACGTCTGCAAAATCGATCATATCAATTTTTTCTAATTGCGACTGGGCTCCGAAATCCGAAGTCATAACGTACATGGAAAAATCAGCTACTTCGGTAATGGCCATATTGCCTTGACCAATACCAGAGGTTTCAGCAATCACTAGATCAAACTTGAATTGTTTAATAAAATCCAAAACCTTAGGCAGGCTGTCGGAAATTTCCCGACCGGATCCACGTGATGCCAAGGACCGCATAAACACGCGATCTTGGGACAAAGAATTCATACGAATCCGATCGCCCAACAAGGATCCACCAGTTTTTCGTTTCGAAGGATCTACACAAACAATGGCGATTTTTAAATCCGGATACAGATTTAAAAATCTTTGCGTTAGCTCATCAATCAAACTGGATTTCCCCGCACCACCCGTGCCGGTCAAACCCAAGACCAAAGGTTTTTGTTCGGATTTAAATTGTTTTAATTTTTCGGGCAAAGTTTTTCCGGAGCTGATTTCACCTAAATTTTCCAATTCTGAAATGGCAAATCCAAGTTCCGTGGAAGGAATCGGGTCATTGGCAAAAGGATTGGGCAGTTTGGCCGATGCCGCAGAAGTTTTCTTCACGGCAGTAGCATATTTTTCTGAAACATTGAAATCGCAGCCCTCGATGATCATTTTGATCATGCCTTCTAGTCCCAGTTTTCGTCCGTCATCGGGATGAAAAATCTGAGCAATCCCGTATTTTTCTAATTCTTTTTTTTCTTCATAGACAATAACCCCGCCACCGCCACCGTAAATTTTTACGAAGGGTGCGCCCATTAAATCCAATAAATCACGAGTGTATTTAAAATATTCCATATGCCCGCCCTGATAGGAGCTAAGGCAAACTCCTTGCGCGCCTTCTTGCAAGACGGCTTTGACGACGTCTGCAACGGATCTATTGTGGCCCAAGTGAATCACTTCGGCGCCAAAATCCTGCAGCATTCTGCGAATGATATTGATGGTGGCATCATGTCCGTCAAAAAGACTGGCTGCTGTAACTATGCGAATGGGATTTTTTGGATTCACGGTTGGGCTCACTTTAAATTGAAAATGGGTTTGCGTTTTTCTAAAAAGGCCTTGGTTCCTTCTTGCACATCAGTGGTTTGAAAAAGTTCTGAAAATATTTGTGCCTCTAAAACTTGGGCTGCTTCGATTTCTAAATCCCAAGATCGTAAAATGGATTTTTTAGCAGCGCCCACAGCAAAAGGTGATTTTTGTAAAATTAAATTCAGAATCTCGTTGGCTTTGTTTTGCAGTTGATCCAATGGAACTACGTAATTCACCAAGCCGCAGGCCAAAGCATCAAGGCTTGAAATCATTTGGCCGGTGTAAATCATTTCGCGGGCTTTGCGCAAACCGATTGCTCGAGACAAACGAACCGTTCCACCGAAACCGGGAATCAATCCTAAGGAAACTTCCGGCAAACCAAATTTTGCATTTTCTGCAGCGATCATAAAATCACAAGCCAACGCCAATTCACAGCCACCGCCCAGCGCAAAACCATTGATCAGGGCAATGACAGGAATTTTCAACAAACCCAATTCTTGAAAAACCGTTTGTCCTTTGCGAGCAAATTCTTGCGCACCTTGATCTGACAATTCGGAAATTTCTTTGATGTCAGCACCGGCAACAAAAGCTTTTTCCCCACTGCCAGTAATCAACAAAGCCCTTGCATGTTCGAAGTCCATTTCGCTTAATTCGCGCAGGACTTCGCCCATTTCATCCAAGACTTGTGAGTTTAAAGCATTCAGAACTTCGGGGCGGTGAATGCTTAAAGTCCAAACTGCGTTTTGCTGTGTTACTTTTAATGTTTTATATTGCGAGGGCATAATTTTTTATCCTTTGTAATTGTAAAATCCACGGCCTGATTTTTTTCCCAACCAACCAGCTTCGACATATTTTTTTAACATTGGACAAGGTCTATATTTAGAATCGCCCAATCCTTCGTGCAAAACATTCATAATTGCCAGGCATGTATCCAAACCAATAAAATCGGCCAAGGCCAGTGGCCCCATAGGTTGATTGGTTCCTAGTTTCATAGCGTCGTCGATGGAAGTGGGTGTCGCAATTCCTTCGTGCAAAGTAAAAATGGCCTCGTTGATCATGGGCATTAAAATTCGATTCACAATAAATCCCGGCATATCTTTGTTGGCTTCGACAAAAGTTTTTCCCAATTCTTCGGATAAATTTTTCACTAATGCAAAAGTTGAATCCGAAGTTTGCAAACCACGAATGCCTTCCACCAATTTCATCAGCGGAACCGGATTCATAAAATGCATTCCCGCGACCTGATCGGGGCGCTTGGTGCTGGCTGCAATTTGGGTGATGGAAATGGACGAAGTGTTGGAACATAACAGCGCTTCGGGTTTGGCAATTTGATCCAATTTTTGAAAAATTTCAAATTTCAGACTGGGCTTTTCTGTTGCGGCTTCGATAATTATATCGCAGCTGTTTAAATCTTCTAGACGAAGGGTGGGTTTAATATTTCCCAACAAAGTTTTTTTCTGATCTTCGTTCAAAAGATTTTTTTTAATCAAACGATCGGCCGAGCCCTGAATGGTTTTCATTCCCAAATCCAAGGACGCTTGCGAAACGTCGGATAAAATCACTTTCTTGCCAAACTGAGCACAAACCTGAGCGATGCCATTACCCATTTGCCCGGCGCCGACAACCCCTATTGTTTGCAGTGATCTTTGGGACATTTATTCTCCTTCATATCCGTAAGTTCTGGTCTTGTGGGTCTTGCAAAGTCTACCGCAAAATATCAAGACATGGTGTTATTAATTTTATCCGTGATTTTCAATTTGCCAATGAGTTTCGCAGAAAGCTCGGGCATCGCGTTTTACCGATCCCCACAAAGCAGTTTTGCCTCGGGTCAGATGAGCAAACCAAGCCTTGAAAGCCGCCTGCTGCGCACAGAAGAAGAAAAAAACTACGGCGTCGAGTGGAATTCCAAACGTTATGTATTGCTGGCCAATCAAATCACCTGGGGTTTGGATTTTCCGGGCCCCCACAGCTTTCAAACCGTGATCAATACCCCCATTCGCAAAGATGCCAGTTTTCAAAGTTCAGTGGTGGACATCGTTCCGCCCCAACGTTTTGTAATTGCGCAAAGTTTCGAAAAATCCGGTTGGATCAAAGTTCGCTTTAAAGATGCCGTAGGTTTTGTGCGCCTTGAACAAGTCATCGGGCAATGTGACTTTGCCCAAGAAGCTTTTCTGCCTAAAAAAGGCTGGTTAAAAATTCATCACCGCGAAGGATCTTTCCTGATCGATGCAGATGATCGCAAACATATGATCAACGAATTTTCCCATTTCAAAGTCAATTCTCAAAAAGGAATTTTAGTCCGCGAATCCGCAGGCGATTCCCCACCTTTGCTGGCAAGACTGGCTAAAAAAGAAGAGCACAAAGCTTTTTGGAAAATCAGTTTTTTACAAGGCCACGGAATGGTGTGGTGGAAAGACAAAGAATCTCCGTTGGTGCAAAGCGAAACTTTTACTCGGGAAGAACTATTGAAAAGAAAAGTTTATTCTTATGCCGTAGAAAATAAAACCGGCCAAGGATTGATCAGCGCCCAGGGGATTTACAAATCTGTCGACGGAAAAATCTGGAAGAAGGTCCCCGAATTCAAAGATGAAGATCATCCGGTTTTCTTAAGTTCAAACAAAGATTGGTTTATTGGCAATTACCGAATAAAACCCAGCACGAATGAATTAGAACCCTATTTGCGTTGGGATTTGGTGGTGCAGAAATATTTGCGCGCCCATGAATCAGCACCTCGTTCGTTCCGCCTGCAAAAGATTGAAGAATCCGATCATGGATTTTTAAAACTGAGTTTCGATGTCAATGGCTCGCACTGGCAGACGGAGGTTTTGCCTCTAAAACCTGCTTCATTTGATCGTAAACGATCCGCTGAAATTTCGACTTCGCGTCGGGACCCTCGCCTTGCAAAGTATGAGGATTCAATACAAATATTTCGATAAGCTTTGATTTCGCCCAAGGATTTGGGATGGTCGCAAATTTCGGCAATACATCCTGAGCCCCAAAAACACACAATGGAATCAAGGGCACCTGAGCCTGCAAAGCAAATAAAAATGGACCCGATTTAAAATTCCCCAAAGTCATATCGGGCACACGTTTGCCTTCGGGTGCAAGTGCAATAATTTCACCTTTTTTAATGCGTTCAACCGTTTCGCGGTAAACCTGAATGGTTTTTTCTTTTTCTTCGCGAAAAATAGGAATGACCCCCATTCGTTTCATCGAATAACCAAAGACCGGAATTTTAAATAATTCTGCTTTTGCACCAAAACGTAAAAAGGGGAAAGCACCCGTCAGTGCAAAGACATCAAAAAAACTTTTGTGATTGAATAGAACAATGCCGCCATCTTTGAATAAGTTTTCTGCCTGTCCGCACAGGGAATAATCCACTCGGATTTTGACCCCGAACATCCAGCAGGTTCCCAGACCCCAAGTTTTCACCCACAAATTGTCTAATTTTTTACTGCCAAATAATATATTTTGCAAAATGCAGCTGCCGCAAACCAAAAGTGTAAATACCGGATACAGCAATACAGCAATAAAACTGCGCAAAAAATAAATCCACTTCAACTAAGACCCACCTGGAAATAGACGGTTTCTAGCAGCATCACGCTGACGTTCTTTGTAAGCATTGTGTTCGGATGGGCCAGATAAAATTTTTGCATAAGCTTTTTGATCCATAATTTGCACTTCGTAAGGATAAAAGAAATTAAAGGCGACTTGGCCCTGGGGTTTAACTTCTACTAATTGCCTGGCGATAAACTTAATAAATTTAAATTCTTGCCCCGATTGTTGATTTTCTTTGCGGAATAATTCGGGATTTTTGAGCTTGCTGTCGGACTCGGCTTCGTGGGCTGCAAAGGCTAGGCTGATTTCTTCGTCAGGAACCCTGCGGTGTTCATGTTCAAATTTTTTACAAATACTTAAGAAATTTTCGACCGAAAATAAGTTATTAGAACTTTGATCCGGCATAATGTGCATATAACTTAAAATATGTTCATTGGCCAAATACTGCACCACTCGAAAAGCATCAAACAAACTTTCTGTAACAAAACGAACACCGATTTTATCAAAGACCTTCATGGCTAAGGCATCGGGTCTTGCCAGCAATTTGATCACTGTGCTGGAAGATGTCTTAAAGGGTTTAATCTCGAATTTTTTTAATTTAATATCATCGTTGTCTTTGTTGGATTTAAGAAAAATTTGATCTTCGTTTCCACCGGTAAAAACAATTTTCTGATAGGGCCCCAAGATTTGTTTTTGAATTTCTTCCGAAAAAAAGCTGAATAGATCACTTTCAGCGTGAACAAAAACGTGCATGGTTCGCAAGAATGCGCAGGACCATCTTTGCAAAATCGGTTGTTGGGCATCGCTGGCCCATAAAAACAGACTGCGCAGATCTTTTAACTCTTTGCGACTGTGAAAAACTTCGGGAATGTCTTTGGCCGCATAGCCTAATTTTTCGGTTAATAAAACAAAAGCGCGGCGATAAAAATACCAAAGTTTTTCTTGGGTGTGATGATCATTATAATCAAATCCATAACACTGAATAAACGATTCAACCTGAGAATTTTCTTTGAAATTAAGTTTAGAAATTTCCAACGCCGATCGGCCGCCAGCTATCGAGCGCAAAACATCAGGATCAAATGAAAAAATCGATTTCATATAATCTATTGAAATCGATTTACCTTAGAAAACAAGGTTTTTTGCTGTGTCAGAAACTGCCCGAAATGACTTAGGAGTATTTTCCAGCAGGTGGCTTCGCCGCCGCCGCTGCATCAGCCGCAGCTGGTGCAGGCGCAGGTCCACGAAGTTTGTTCACAAGTTTAATCACCATAAAAACGCAGAACGCAATAATCGTAAAAGAAATCAATGTAGTGATAAAATTGCCTAGATTCATGGTCACAGCGCCCGCTTTTTGTGCGGCTTCGACAGTGGTAAAGGGCAGATGAACTGGATCCTTATCCTTTAAAACCACAAATAGATTTTTAAAATCCACTTTGCCTAAAATCATTCCGATTGGGGGCATAATGATATCTGACACTAACGAATTCACAATTTTTGAAAATTCTGCACCAATAATAAGTCCCACAGCAAGGTCCACGACGTTGCCCTTAACTGCGAAATCTTTGAATTCTTGCATTAAACTCATTTTTTTAACTCGAGACTTTCCTTGCTGGCCGCTGATTTTGTTTTGGCTTGGCTTTCAGCTTTTATTTTTTCAGAAACGTTTTCAACATTGGTGGCCTGGGGACTTTGCTGGTCGGGAAGTTCCGCGATAACGCGCGTAAGTTCTGCTTGTGCTTCGCTGGCCTCTTCTTCGGCAAACGTAATTTGAGAAAACAACAGAACAAAACCTAAAATCATTTTTGTGAATTTCATAAACTCTCCTTTTTTTAAATATTTACTTATAAAACGTTGTCGTTTTAATCAAGGCCGGCGCAGGAATCAAGCGTTTTGCTTTTCTTTCACGGCTGTATTTCTCGAGCGCTGTTACGATGGGCTTCATTCCCACTGAATCCGCATACCTTAACAAACCCCCGCGAAAGGGTGGAAATCCTGTGCCCATAATCATCGCCAAATCCACTTCGTGAGCACTTTCCACGATGCGGTCATCGAACAACGCGCGGGCTGCTTCGTTGATCATTCCGTAAACTCCACGTTCAACACATTCTGCATCGGAATATCGATTGGTCGGCATGGGTAAACCCAGCTCATTTAATATCGTAGGATCGTATTCCAAACGTCTGCCGTCGGCAGAATATTTGTAAAAACCTTTGCCATTTTTTTTGCCTTTGCGTTCCGATTTTGCCAAAGCATCGAATAAGGGCGGAATTTCCATTCTGTCGGAATAAGCTTTTTGAAAAATTTTAAGAACCTTCACACAGACATCAAGGCCCACTTCATCCATCAAGGCCACGGGCCCCATGGGCATTCCGAATTTCACATACAGATCGTCAATGCGATCGCCCGACATGCCTTCTTGTAATAAGAAAGCGGCTTCCGCCATATAGGGCAGCAACAGCCGATTGACCAAAAACCCTGGACCATCTTTGACAACAACAGGCATTTTTCCCATTTTTTTTGCCAATTCAAAAACCGTTGCTGTGGTTTGATCGCTGGTTTTGTCCCCGCGAATAACTTCCACCAGCGGCATGCGATTAACCGGGTTAAAGAAATGCATCCCAGCAAAAAATTCTGGCCGAGGATGACCCTTCGACATTTCGCTGACGCTTAAAGAAGAAGTATTGGTTGCAATGATTGCGTCTGGTCGCATTTGTCCTGCGGTTTCTGCAATTACTTTCTTTTTAATTTCCATATCTTCGACAATGGCTTCGACCACTAGATCCAAACGCCCAAATCCGGAATAATCTGTGGTCGTTGTGATCAAATCCATTTTTTGTTTTAACTGATAAGTATTGATGGATTTTCTTTTTAAGTTTTTGGAAAATAATTCGCGCGCATGTTTCAAGGAATTTCCCAAAGCCTGAATGCTTAAATCTTTCACGCGGACTTCGATGCCTTTATCTGCAGATACGAAGGCAATTCCACCGCCCATCGTTCCTGCACCCAGCAAACCCAAATGCGTGACATCTTTGCCTTTGATCCCAGGAACACCGGTTTGTTTTTTCACCCGTTCGGTCAATTCATAAACATGAATCAAGTTTTTAGAAATATCGGTAACGGCGCACAAAACAAATCCTTGTTTTTCAATTTCCAAAGCCTTGTTTCGATCTTGCATTTTATAAGTATTGGCAATCACTTCCAATGCTTTCAGCGGAGCAGGATATTGCCCGCGCGTCGCTTTTATCACACCTTGTCTAGCTTTTTTAAAAACAATTCCGCGGCCCAAACCAGAATCTAAAACTTTCGACATAAAATCTTTGGGCTGATAAACTTTTCTGCGTTTCGCAGTTAAGGTTTGCGCCCATTTTTTTGTTTCTTGTCGCAGCAGATTTGGATGAACCACTCGGTCCACTAGTCCTACTTTGAATGCCTTAGTTGCTGCATAAGCCTTCCCCGCAAGAATAATATCCAAAGCAGTTGGCAAACCCACAACCCTCGGCATGCGCACGCAGCCCCCGAAACCGGGAATGATTCCCAGTTGAGTTTCAGGCAAGCCAATTTTTGTGGAAGGATCTTCCGAGGCAATGCGGTAATCGCAAGCCAAAATAAATTCGCAGCCACCACCCATGCATGCTCCGTTGACGGAAGCAATCGTCACCTGGGGCAGATCTTCGACTTCATTCATTATGCTTTGGCCGATTTCAACCGCCGCTTTGATGTCGGCTTGAGTTTTCAGTAGTTTGATTTCCTGAATGTCGGCGCCCGCAATAAAAATTTTATTTTTCATAGAAGAAAAAATCACCGTTTTAAACTTACTTTGTTTAATCTCGGCCACCACTTCTTTCAAACGCATTAAAACAGCGCCCGAAAGTTTATTGATTTTTTCATTGGGCAAATCGAAATCCACCCAAGCAATGTCCCCGTCAGCCGTAATTTTTATGGATTCTTTTAAAGGTTGAATCATCTTAATTCTCCAATTCCAAGATCATGGCCCCGCCCTGTCCACCACCGATGCACAGGGTTGCAAGTCCAAATTGAGTTTGTGTTTTTTTCATCTGTCGCGCCAAAGTTAAAACGATCCGTGTGCCCGTTGCGCCCACAGGGTGACCCAAAGCAATCGCGCCCCCATTGGGATTTAAGATTTCTTCGCGCAGTTCGCCGATTTTGTCAGACAGTCCTAATTTTTCTTCGGCAAACGTTTTCGAATCAAAAGCTTTTTGGCAGGCTAAAACTTGCGCTGAAAATGCTTCGTTCAATTCCACCAAGCCAATTTCTTTCATCGTAAGTCCTGCGCGTTTCAATGCAACCGGTGTTGCATAGACTGGGCCCAAACCCATGCGTTCGGGTTCGCAACCGGCAAATCCATAACTGCAGATTTTTGCAATCGGTTTATATCCCAAGGCATCGGCTTTTTCGCGCGACATAATTAACACCATCGCAGCACCGTCGGTGATGGGACAGGAATTTCCCGCGGTGATTGTGCCGGTTTGTTTATCGAAAAAGGGTTTTAATTTTGTCAGTGCTTCCATGGTTTGATTTTCGCGAGGACCTGTGTCGGCCTCTAAAACGCTGTCGTATTTTGGAGGTAAAAAAATCGGGGTGATTTCTTCTTTAAACCGGCCTGATTTAGTTGCAGCGCTGGATCGCTGATGTGATCGCAAAGCAAATCGATCTTGCACATCGCGGGACAAATTCCATTCTTTGGCTAGAATTTCTGCGGTTTGTCCCATATTAATTCCCACAAAAGGATCGGTCAGTCCTTTCATCACAGCGATAACGGGAAAATAGGGATCTTTCATATTGCCAGTTAAAAGTGCTTTGATTTGCCGCAGTTCACTTTTCAGCAATTGCCAAACTAAAGGCAATGCTTGTCCTGGGCCCTTGGCTGCAAATAATTTTTCAAAAATATCCTGCATGCTTTGCGGCAACAAAGTTGGAAACTGAGACATACTTTCGGTTCCACCGGCGACCACAACGTCCATGGTGCCCGATTTTATTTTTTCAAATCCATTGGAAATCGATTCCAAAGCAGACGCGCAATTTCTGTGCACAGTGTAGGCAGAGGTTTTTTGCGGGATTCCGGAACTCAGCGCGATCACTCGGGAAATATTCACTGCATCGACGGGATTTCCTGTATTTCCGATGATGACTTCATCAACTACATTCACATCCAAATTGGTGCGCGCGATTAAGGCTTGCAGGGCCGCTTTCCCCAAGTCTGCGGGGTGGATTTTTTTTAAATTTGTGCCTGCTTTTGCAAAAGGCGTTCGAATTCCATCAACCAGCACGACGTCACGAGGTGATTTCATTTTTTTGTTTACTCCTATGGTTCGTCTTGGGACCATGGCCCCATGAGCATCGATCAAGATTCATTAGAATATCATCGTAAGGGCAAACCCGGAAAAATTGAAATCATTTCTTCGAAGCCCTGTAGCACTGAACGCGATTTATCTTTGGCTTACTCGCCGGGGGTTGCAGCTCCGTGCAAAGAAATCGCCAAAGATCCTTCGAAAGTTTTCGAATACACCAACAAAGGAAATTTAGTCGCCGTCATTTCCAATGGCACCGCCGTTTTAGGTCTAGGAAATATCGGTCCACTGGCAGCAAAACCCGTCATGGAAGGTAAAAGCATTTTATTTAAACAATTTGCTGGCATCGATTCCATGGACATTGAATTGAACGCCAATACCGTTGCAGAATTCGTCAATGCAGTAAGACCTTTAGAGCCAACTTTTGGCGGCATTAATCTAGAAGACATCAAAGCGCCCGAGTGTTTTGAAATCGAAGAAATTTTACGCCGAGAAATGAAAATCCCCGTTTTTCACGACGACCAACACGGCACCGCCATTGTCAGCGGAGCCGGCTTAACCAACGCTTGTTTAATCACCAAAAGAAAACTGAAGGACCTGCGCATTGTTGTGAACGGCGCCGGCGCCTCTGCAGTTGCTTGTTCGAAAATATTTTTATCTTTGGGTGTGCAACGCAAAAATTTAATTATGTGCGACAGCCAAGGTGTGATTTACAAAGGTCGCAAGTCTGGAATGAATAAACACAAAGAAGAATTTGCCAACGACACTTCAAGCAGAACTTTAACAGAAGCCTTGGATGGCGCAGATGCCTTTGTGGGCTTATCCGTTGCGGGTGCCCTCACCGGCGAAATGATTATGAAAATGGCGAAAGATCCCATCATTTTTGCGATGGCCAATCCTGATCCAGAAATTGATCCTCAAACCGTCAAACAATTTCGACCCGATGCCATCTGCGCAACCGGTCGCTCGGATTATCCGAACCAAGTGAACAACGTCTTAGGATTTCCCTCGATTTTCCGCGGAGCTTTAGACACTCGCGCAACGCAAATCAACGAAGAAATGAAATTGGCTGCCGTCAATGCCTTGGCAGAATTAGCTCGCGAAGAAGTTCCCGAGGGGGTTTCCGCAAATTACGGCGGAAAAACTTTCCGCTATGGCAAAGAATATTTAATTCCAAAACCTTTTGATCACCGAGTTTTATTGCGAGTCGCACCCGCAGTTGCCAAAGCCGCCATGGACAGTGGTGTCGCCACCAAACAAATCACCGATTGGGAAGCATACCGAGATCGCTTGGAAGCTTATCAAGGTCCTTCGAAGGTTTTCGTGCGTTCAGCAATTCACCGAGTGCGCAATTGGTCGCAGACCCACGAAGGCCGTTTACCCAGAATTGTTTTTCCCGAAGGCGCTTCGAAAAAAGTTTTAATGGCAGTGCGAACTTTGGTGGACGAAAGAATTTGTCAGCCCATTTTGATTGGTTACCCAGATCGCATCAAAGAAAAAATCCAACAAATGGAATTGTCCAATTTATCGGGTGTGGAAATTATTCATCCGTCCGCACATCCCAAATTTTCTGCCTATGTCGAAGAACTTTATCAAAAGCGTCAGCGCAAAGGCGTGAACCGCAGCGAAGCTGAACGACTGATGGTGGATCCAAATTATTTCGCCAGCATGATGTTGCATTTAAACGATGCCGACGGAATGGTTTCGGGTGCTACGCAAAGTTATGGCGACGCGGTGAAACCCATTCTGCAAACCATCGGCATGCACGCCAACGGTGTCCCCTGCGGAATGAATTTTGTGTTACTGGAAGATCGAATTATTTTATTGGCCGATACGACGGTGAATTTCAATCCCACCAGCGAACAACTGGCGAAAATCGCTTTGCAATGTGCGCGAGTGGTTGAGTATTTCGGACAAACTCCACGAATTGCGATGCTAAGTTTCTCGAATTTTTCCGGCACCGAGGGAACTCCGGCGCGCATGAAACGAGCCGCCGAAATCGTGCGCGAAATGCGTTCCGATATTTTGGTCGAAGGCGATATGCAGGCCGACACCGCGGTCAATCCACAAATTATGCAAAGAATTTTTCCATTCAATCAGCTAAAAGACGGCGCCAATGTTTTGGTATTCCCAAATTTAGAATCCGCAAATATTTCCTACAAGCTTTTACAACAGATTGGAAAAGTAGAAGTGGTCGGGCCGTTCTTATTGGGAATTCGCCGCGCCGCCAATGTTTTGCAACGAACAACGACGGTGGAACAAATCGTCAGTTCGGTGGTCTTAACCGCGCTTGAGGCTTGTTATATTTTGGATCACAAGGATGATTGATTTGTTTTCAAAGCTCTTTGAATCATAAACTCTGTCATTGAGTTCGCATTGATGTAAGTTATTTCCAAGCCAGGATACTGGCTGGGGAATACTCTAAAGATTTCGTCCGCAAAACCCTGCCCAACTTCTGTCACATCTGCAAAATCCAGTTCTATGATTTTAAATTTTTCAAGACCTTTTGATAGACGCCTCGCTTTCGAACGAGAAAATAATCCACCTGCAGCGGTTAATTTAATCTTTTTCTTGGTTTTCATAACTCATCCAACAATTTATAAATTCCTGGACGATAGATTTCCATATACATGGCGGGATTTTCCAGCGGTTTCCAACCGAACTGGGCATACAATTTGTGAGCATCTTTGGTGGCCAAAGAAAATCGTTTGATTCCCGATAACTCGTGCATTTTCAAAATAAATTCCAGCATTAATTTTGAATAGCCTTTGCCTTTAGCAAAATCCAAAACAAATACGTCACACAGATAAGCATAGGTCGCCTGATCCGTTACAATCCGCGCATAGCCGACTTGCTGACCCGATACAAAGGCCCCGACATTCAGCGAATTTTCCATCGCGCGTTTCATTCTGATTTTAGAAATTCCCTCGGACCAATAGGTCTGCGACAAATACAAATGGATCATTGCAAAATCCATTTTTTTAAAATCATCGCTGACCAGACAGTCTACTTTTGTAATTTCCACGTTTTACCTCTGCTCGTATGAACTTAACTTTTTAATTAATCGAAAATCGACCAAGATTCAACTGCAAGTCCAATCCGGACATAGACTCTTAAAGATTCGCAGGCTACATTGTTGCAATCCTAAACTGCAAAAAAAAGGAAACTAAATGGATTCAGGTTTAAATAAAAAAGTCGTTTTAATCACCGGCGCATCGGGCGGCATTGGATCCGAAATGGTGCGCTGTTTTGCCAAAGAAGGTGCTCGCATCGCCATCCATTATCATAAAAATAAAAAATCAGCCGAAGCGCTGGCCGCAGAAATCTCGCAAGACAATAATTTTTGTATCGTCCAAGCCGATTTAACCCAAGAAACCGAAGTAAAAAGAATGTGGGCGGAAATTGAATCACAATTGGGCCCAGTGCAAACTTTAATTGCCAATTCAGGTATCTGCATTGGCTATGGGAAACCCTTTCACGAAGTCACTTTGGAACAATGGAATAAAACCTTGGCTGGAAATTTAACTTCGATTTTTTTGTGTGTGCGAGAATTTTTTCTGGGCATTCAGAAACATCAGTTGCAGTCCCCGTCGGCAGTTTTAATTGGATCAACTGCAGGACAATTTGGCGAAGCTTATAATTCTGCTTATTCGGCATCCAAATCGCCACTGAACGCGGGATTTTTACTGACGCTTAAAAATGAATTGGCGCGACTGACCCCGCGCGGTCGCATCAACTGCATTTGCCCAAGTTGGACGATCACAGAAATGGTCGACACTTTGATGAAAAACGAAACTCATGTGAAAAAAGTTTTACAAACTGTGGCATTAAGAAAAGTCGCACGTCCCATTGATGTTGCTCAGGCTGCCGTTTTTCTGGCGTCAGAAAAACTTTCCGGACATTGCTCGGGACAAGTCATCACCCTGGCTGGTGGGATGGAAGGCCGATTGCTGTATCAGCCCGAAGATATTGATTTGCAGAAGGCCTAGACTTGCAAGTAGTGCAATTAAGGAATCTTAAACCCAGTCTTAAATCCTTCGCAATGATTGGCAAAATCCGTTTTCGCAGTATTGTTTTCGCTGCACACAAAAACCACTGCGCGGTCATTCTTAAAAGTTTGTTTCGATGCAGGCATACGGCCCGTTAACGGGCGTGCTGCCAAAGAATAAGTTTCGTTGCCGCTGGTATAAGTTTGCGCATCAAATTTGCCTTTGCCAGTTTTAACATCCTGCCATTTTAGTTGTGCTTCATTTCCCCAAAGATCTTTTGGATCAAACATAAAGTTTGCTTGATAAGTGCTTTGCTTATTGGCTGATTGAATATTGAACCCAAAGAAAATAAATTTATTTACATCATCTGGGTCAATTCCGCGCATCACAGTAAAACTGGATTCATCCGTGACGTCGGGCAAAGCAAAATTAGAATGAAAATTAGCTGTTTCCAGTTTGACCTGATTTTTTTGGTAGTCGATTTTTAGTTGACTGAAATAAGTTGGCAAATATTTTTTATCTAATTTTTGATATTCTTTCCAATCCACTAATTTAGCATTGTAAGAAGAAACCGTTTGTTCCGCGAAATCGCGCATCAACTTATCCGCCTGAACGGTTTCAAAACCTGTCTGAAAATACGACCAAATTCCGATAACCCCGTCCGGCACTGGGTGGAAATACAAAAACACGGTCTTATTATCAAATTCGCTGCGCCATTTTGCTTCGAACCAAGGACGTCCCTGACTGTCGCGAACGGCTTCGACCGATTGTGGCGGCCCATAGGAAACAATTTTTATGGATTCCCCAGCGTAAGTGCGTGCCCAACTGAGTCCTTTTAATAATGAATCATGGATGCCCTTAATATCCGAATACAAATCTTTTAAGGACTGCCCTTTTTTTCTTAACAAATAAAATGGATAAACTTTGGCAAGTTTAAGATCCACGGTTCCAGAACTGAAATGGCGATCGTTTTCCAACGTTGTCGTTTCCATTTTCGGAACATACAAACCCCATTTTTGATCGGAATCTTTTAGCAAAGCATTCGGTGCCGGAGTATAACTTTGCATCAATGAATATTTAAGTAGCTCGTCTTTGCTGGAAGTTTTTTCTTCCGTCATTTTTTTCAAGCCCATCAATCTTAGCTTGCTGTACAATTTAAATAAATCTTCGTTGGCTTTTTTGCTTACAACGGTCAATGGCGCTGGCAACGGAGTTTTAAAATTCCACTCGGTGGGTTTAAAAGTTTCTTTGACGTTAATTGTCAGTGGATAATTATCTGGCAGCTCAAAATAAGCTTGCTTGCGATCCAGGGCTGTAAATAAATCAATGGGAACTGCATAATTTAAATTTTCATTTTTATTTTTACGAACCACAATACCTACAACTTCACCTTTGGAATTGACCAAGGGTCCGCCTGAATTTCCTGGATTAACTGCGGCCGAAAATCGAATGAATTTCCAACGGCCTTCTTTTTCTTCCACCGTGAACGAAGCCAATTGGCCAGAACGAATCGCAATTCCTTCGCCCTGAGCATTCCCAACTGTATAAACGGTATCGCCCACTTCGGAATGATCGACCACTTTTAAAGTTGGATTTAGAATCGGAGCATTGGCGACTTCGAATTCAACCATATCTTTTTCACGATGATATTTAGTAATATTGGAAACCTTAAAAACTTTTCCTGCAGAATTTCGGATATAATACGACAGGTCTTTGTTCGGAGTTTTAAATTCCAATGCAAAAACATGTGCCGCTGTAATGTATTTACCTGGCTCTATAGCAAAGGCAGTTCCAATGCTGCTATAGGCATCTGTGCGTTCAGTATAATCCAATTTTTCTTTGGGCAAAGATTTTTCATAAACCATAAAACTGTCTTCTACTTTTGGAACAACCACTTCGAAAACTGTCGAGCTTAAAAGTTTGGTGACGGATTTATCCAGCACTGCCACCTTTTCTTGGGGCTGCGCTGCTGGTGCTGCCGCTGAACTGACTTGTTTAGGATTTTGCGCGCAGGATAAGACGAAAATACTGGTTAAGAATAAAATGGCGATTCTGGTATTGTGTTGGTGATTCAATCTGATTTCCTTCCGATATTATGACGTTAAGCAAGCTTTGCTCAAGTTATCGGCGTCAGGATTGGAAACCTAAATCGTTTGAAAAAGGTCCAGTTTGTCTTAAAACAAGCCTTAGGTGTTGTTTTTATTTTGGAATTCCACGCAAAACTTTGATATTATGATGTTTTGGAGGTAACCGAGTTGTCCCAAAATCTATCACGAAATGAAACCCGCGCAATCGTTGTTGGTATTGGTCTGAAAAGCGAAAACCTCGCTGAAATCAAAGAAAATTTATTGGAATTAGAAGAACTGGTGCGCGCCTGCCGTTACCAAGTCGTAAGTTCCGTGGTGCAATTACTAGCCCAATACAATCCGGGAACTTTGATCGGCTCTGGAAAAGTCGAAGAACTTGCCGCGATCGTGAAAGAACTTGATGCCCATGTCATCGTCGTCGATCACCAACTTTCCGGGGTTCAAGCGCGAAATCTTTCGCAAGTCGTGGGTGTTCCAGTTTTGGATCGCAACCAAATTATTTTAAATATTTTCGCCCAACGTGCGCAAACTTTCGAAGGAAAATTGCAAGTAGAGCTTGCTCAACTTTTGGATCAGATGCCACGCATGGTGGATGCATGGATGGGCTCGCTGTCGCGACAAGGTGGCGGAATCGGGACCCGCGGCCCGGGTGAATCAGCACTGGAAAATGATCGCCGACGAGTGCGCGAACGCGTTTCTATCATTCGAAAAAAATTAGAAGGCGTGCGCAAGAACCGCGCCCAACACAGATCTTCTCGCCGCCGACATGAAGTTCCCAGTTTTGCTTTGATCGGTTATACCAACTCGGGCAAAAGTTCTTTGCTGAATCGCTTGACCGGTTCCAAAGTTTTGGTGCAGAACCAAGTTTTTGCAACCTTGGATCCGACCACCAGAAAAGTTTTTTTACCAGAAGGCCCACCCGCGGTTGTCACCGACACGGTGGGATTTATTCGCAAACTGCCGACACAATTGATCGAAGCTTTTAAGGCAACTTTGGAAGAATCTTCCGAAGCCGATGTGCTGTTGCATGTGGTGGATTTATCTTCACCCGCAATGAAAAGGCAAATGGAAGTGGTCGATGGATTGGCCCAAGAATTAAAATGGCAGGATAAAAAAATTATTTATGTTTTCAACAAATGCGATCAAGCCAGCATCGAAAAACAATTTCAGGTCAACCAATACCCCCGCGTTTTTGTCAGCGCCCTGACCGGCCAAGGTTTGGAACAATTAAAACGTCTGATGATTGAAACCGTCCAAGGAATGCAAACCGAAGTGCAATTGTTTTTCCCACGCGAAGACGAACACCGCATTTACGAACTGACCCGCGAAGCCACCATTTCCCGCAAAGAAGCCGCCAGCGAAGGCACTATTTGTTACACCAAACTGACTCCGACCATGCTGCATCGCTGGCACGAATTTCTAGTGGTAAAACAAACCGGGTAAATTCTTCTAAGTCTATTTTTTGTGCATTATAAAAACACAGCTGTTCCCATTCTGGGGCGCGCCGCACTAGAAAAAGCCGGCAACTAGGTTTTGCCTTTCCCGCGAGTGACTTTCAATTTCAAATCAAGCAAATTAAATTCTTTTTCGCGGAAGGAATTTTAAATGAATCAGTGGATATGCGGACCGATTTGGGCAGGAGCTTTGGCAATGGTTGGGGCTTTGTATTTTTACTTCCGAGTAAAATCGCAACCCGCCGGCAACGATACGATGAACCGCATTGCGGGATACATCCGCGCAGGCGCGATGGCATTTTTGGTGCGCGAATATAAAGTGCTTGCTGTTTATGCGATTGCCGTCGGCGCTGCTTTGTTTTTCACTTTGGGTCCGATTGCCTGCGAATCTTTTTTGCTCGGAGCTTTTTTAAGTTTGCTGGCGGGATTTTTTGGCATGAAGGCTGCCACTTACGCCAATGTTCGCACGACTCAAGCTGCCTTCAGCGGTCAGCGCGGCAAAGCTTTGTTGGTTGCACTCGACGGCGGATCGGTTATGGGTCTGTCGGTTGCAGGTCTTGGCCTGTTGGGTTTGGGAATTCTATATTTATTTTTCAAAGATTCTGAATCACTCGGAGTCGTCTTACATTCCTTCGCGGTTGGCGCATCATCGATCGCACTGTTCGCGCGCATCGGTGGCGGAATTTACACCAAGGCCGCCGACGTCGGCGCCGATATAGCAGGAAAAGTAATTGAGAATATTCCTGAAGACGATCCCAGAAATCCTGGAGTTATCGCCGACAACGTTGGCGATAATGTCGGTGACGTTGCGGGAATGGGCGCGGATATTTATGAATCCATGGTGGCTGCTTTGGTTGCTGCGATGGCGATTGGGATTACAGCTCCGGTTGAAAATTTTAAAAATTTATTAACAGGAACCATGGATGTTCGTTGGGCGTCGATTTTCTTACCGATGTTTTTAGCAACTTTGGGATTACTAATTTCTTTGCTGGTGATTTTTTCTTTGCGCTTTTTTTCTTCCGTGCGTCCCGCTGTTTTATTGCGAAGTGCCTTATTGGTGCCTCCACTGTTGTTAACGGCAGTTTGCGCTTTATTTTTACCCTGCTTTGGAATTTCGCAAAACGTGACCGTGGCCCTTGCCGCCGGCGCATTTGGTGGAGCGTTAATCGGACTTGTTACTGAATATTACACAGCTGCGCGCCCGATTCGTTTGGTGGCCGAAGCTGCACTGACCGGTGCTGGAACCAATGTGATCCGCGGACTTGCTGTTGGGATGGAATCCGTTGCACTGCCAACATTGATCGTGGTGGTGGCTGCTTATTTTGCGGATCAAGCTTTGGGACTTTATGGAATTGCACTTGCTGCCGTGGGAATGTTGGCAGGAACTGCGGTTGTGATGACGGTTGATGCTTACGGACCGATCGCAGACAATGCCGGCGGAATTTCTGAAATGTCGGGGCTTGGAAAAGATGTGCGCGACATCACCGATGAACTGGATGCGGTTGGAAATACAACTGCGGCAATCGGAAAAGGTTTTGCCATTGGTTCCGCAATTTTAACCGTCGTTGCATTATTCAGCGCCTTCAATATGGAAGTAAATCATGTGCGGATTGCTGTAGGATTAAAAGCAGTATCCCTAGAACTGACTTCGTCGGGAGTTTTAATCGGATTATTACTGGGTGGAATTTTACCTTTCCTAGTTGGATCCACAACCATGACCGCCGTCGGTCGTGCCGCACAAAAAATTGTGGTGGAAATTGGCCGACAGTTTAAAGAAATTCCAGGACTGCGCGAAGGCAAAGCCGAACCGGAGCCAAAAAAAATCGTGGACATCGCAACCAGTGCCGCATTGTTAGAAATGATTGTGCCAGGAATGATTGCGGTTCTGGCCCCGGTATTTGTGGGATTTTTAATGGGACCACAAGCACTGGCGGGATTATTGGCCGGAAGTTTAGTCGTCGGCGCCACGATGTCTTTATTTATGGCCAATGCCGGCGGAGCTTGGGACAACGCTAAAAAATACATCGAAAAAGGATATTTAAAGGGCCACAAAAAAGGCAGCGATGCCCACAAAAGTGCGGTCGTCGGTGACACTGTCGGCGATCCATTCAAAGATACCTCCGGCCCCGGCGTTGCAATCCTAATCAAAGTAATGAGCGTCGTTGCACTGCTGATCGCGCAACTAATCGCCACTCGCGGCTAAAAAAGGTGCCAGCCTACTTTTTTATTTAAGTTTAAATTCGGCCATTAATGGATAGTGGTCGGAACTTTTAATATGAGTGTGGATGTGGGCTTCTTTGACTTCCAGCCCGCGCACGAAAATATGATCCAATTTTAAAAACCGTCGATCATTTCTAAACTCAATTAAGTTTAATCCCATTCTTTGCATCAAGGCTGATAAGGCGGAATTGCGATTGGGATTCCAGGTATTGAAATCTCCGGCCAACATCATCGGTCCATCATGTTCAGACATCATCAGCGCCATGCGTTCTAAATACCGAACAAAGGCCGATGTCGTCGTAAAATTAACGACATGGGTATTGATCAACAATAATTTCTGGTCCGAATTTTCAAAGGGATGAAAACTGCCTAAGGTTACTTTCGGAGTCAAAAAGTGAAATTCGCGAGT
>JBBQHD010000018.1:0-31987 GCA_038323665.1 Bdellovibrionales bacterium | reverse complement strand
ACCGCGATGGGGTTGAAACTCAGTTTGTGGCGCCCAATATTGTTAAGGCCAAAGAATTTTATGCCAAAGCGATTGAAAGAAATCGCGAGCTGGAAGTTTACGGCGAAGATGGAAAGTTGGCAGCCCAAAGTTTGCAACGCATCGATCCTCAGGCCAATAACGACTTGGGCGAAGCAGACATGGATTACCAAGTATTTGAATGGAGTCGACCATGATAAACTTGCAACGATTTAGTTTTATTGTTTTATTTGCCACGCTGATTTTAGCAGGCTGTTCGTCCAAACAAAAGGCTGCGGACAGTGACGAGTCAGCAGCTGCGGCCGATATTAGTCCAAGTGGAGTTACCTTACGCGACGATGGCGACAGTGATGCGCCTAAGAATTCGACGTCCAAACCAGCTAAAAAAACTGATGCTACTCAAAATGAAATTCTGACTCAGGCCATTCAAAGTGGTAATGTTGAACAGATTCAAAATTCTTCGCAGTTAATATTGAAGGACAATCCTGGCGATTACCGAGCCTTAAATGCCATGGGCATTATTTCGTCGCAAAAAGGAAAACAGAATTTAGCCGTCTATTATTTTTCCAAAGCACTGGAAGCTAGACCAAATGGCGCCGAAGCATTGGGAAATTTGGGGACCTTAGAGTTATCGCGCAATGAAACTCGCAAAGGGATTCAGTTTTTAAGAAAGTCGATTGCTCAGCCTTCGGGAAATGCTCGTGCAGCGGCAACTTTGGGATCTTTTTACATCAAACAAAAAGATTATCACAAGGCCGCCACGGTTTTAGAGATGGCTTATCAAAAGGGAATGCGTGATTCAGCGGTTACAAATAACTACGGCGCAGCCCTGATGGGGATCGGCGCGAACGACAAAGCACTGGAAGTTTTGAAGACTTCATTGAAAGCAAACCCAAATCAAAAGGAAGCTCTGCTGAATATATCAATCCTATTGATCGAAAACATGAAGAAACCCTCCGAAGGTCTAGAGTATCTAAACAAGTTGAAGTTTATGGGTGGTGGTCCGGAGTCAAGGAATCGAATAAATATTTTGGAAAATAAGGCAAATCCTGGTTTAAAATAGAGATAAGAGAACGGTGCAACACATGATTAAACAACAGCTGATTTTTTTATTGATTGTTATTTCAGTCATTTGCTTGCGCAATGAAGTCTTGGCGCAAAATAAAAAAGGTTTAGCAAACCCACCTAAGCAAAGAAAAGCAATTTTAAATTTCGAAGATGAACTGGTCGAAGGTTCAACACAAAAGCCAGATTTATTTTATTTATTTCAAAAGAAAAATTTTAATTACAAAAGACTCATTAAGCTTCGCGAGAATTTTCTTCCAGAAATGAAGAAGACAGCTGAAGACGTTCAACGCGTTCGGGGGGTTAATTGAGCCAGCCAATTATATTAAGAGTTTATAAGGGTGAACAACTGATCGAAGTGAAGCAGTTCACCCAAGACAATGTGGTCATCGGTAAAAGCGATGTTGAATTAAATTTGAATGACGATTCGATTTCGCCGATCCATTGCATGATCGAAAAACGTGGAAACAAATTTTATCTTTGCGACCTAGGTTCGCAAACTGGAACTAAGAAAAATAACCGCACTGTTTTGGACGAAGAGATTTTAACCAATGATGAAATTGAAATCGGAATTTTTCGAATTGTATTTTTTAACGGAGTACCAAAATCTGCGGGCGAAGTTAAGATTGCACCTATTTTTGCAATGCCTACCGAAAAACCTGCGGCAGTAAAACCAGTCGTAGAAAAAACCGAGCCTGCGCAGGAAAAACCAAAATTAAAAGTAACCAAGCCCAGCGTCGAGCCAAGTAAAACAAAAAGTAAACACGGAACTTACGCTCCGCCGAGCGCGATTAAAGATCTTCGCGATGAATTAAAGCCTGGCAAAGGGCCAGTTGTTGAAGTGATTTTGGCTTGGCAAGAACGCGTTCTGACCACGATGCACATTCCGCCGCAGGGTCTGTTGACGGGTGCGATGATTGCAGAAGCATTGCCCGATTTTCCAGTAGAGATTCCAGCAAAATATGTGTTGTTAGATATGGGTCCAGCTGGCGTCAACGTTCAGGTTGCTGCCAATATGGATTTCGAATTGATCCGTGGTCAGGTCAGAAAAAATTTAGACAGCTGTGTTCAATCTGGTAAAGCCAAAACTGGTGGAGTTGGCTGCATTGTTCGTTTGGAACAAGAAGAAATCATTCGTGTTTCCCCGCCAGGGAAAAAATTAGATTTATACATTCGCTTTTCTCCGACAGCGCCGCGCGCGGCACTGGTCCCGCCATTTTTGCTTTCGGGCACTGAAACGACCGGGGTTATTTTATCCATGCTGATCGTGGGATTGCTGGCCTTTTATATTTCGGCTACGACGCCGAAACTGTTGCAGGAAAATCCCAACGAAGACTTAACTCGGATTGCTCAAGTTATTTTCCAAAAGCCACCACCACCGAAAACTCCACCCGAGCCACCGCAACCTCCACCGAAGGAAGTTCCGCCACCACCGCCTCCGCCACCTAAGAAACCTCAGCAGGCAAAAGTGGCTGACATTAAAAAAGAAATTCAGAAAAAAGCAAAAGAAATTGAAAAACCTGCTTCAAAAGCTTCAACCCAAGGGCAGGCTTCCGAAGTTGCTCCGAAGCCTGATTCGAAAAATAAACCTAAGAAGTTTACTTCGATCAAACAAGGTGGCGGGATTAAGCTGGGTAAAGAAGCTGGCGCCAATGCCAACTTAGGCAAAGATCCAAACAAAGTTGGTTTATTTAGTGCATTCGGCGGAAACGGAATGCGATCGAAGCTGGATCAAGCGTCTGCAGGCGCAGGCGAAGTGATCGGGGATGCCAACAAGGCAACGGGATCACAAGGCTTTGCACAAAATCGTCCTGGCGATGATTTAGGTTCTAGATTTAAAGACACAGGTGCTGGTGGTAAAGGAACTGCAATTCAAGGTATTGCAGGAATCGGAACCAAAGGGCGGGGTTCAGGTCAATCGGCTTACGGCGCGGTGGATGGACTTGGTGCAAAATCATCTGTGGCCATTGAATCCGGCGGAGCCGAAGAAGATTTCATTGGAACCATTGATAAAGAAGCTGTTCGCAGAGCAGTGAAACACAACATCAGTGAATTGCGCGGTTGTTACGAAAGACAATTAAATCGTTTGGAAAAAGGACAACGTCTTGAAGGAAAAGTTGTCGTCAGCTGGACGATCGTTGAAAAGGGTACTGCCAACAATGTGCGAATTAAATCTTCGACATTGAACAGCCCCGAAGTAGAAAAATGTATTCGCCAACGTTTGGCCAACTGGATTTTTCCAGAACCCCCTGCCGGTTTAACAGCAGATGTTTCGTATCCGTTTTCGTTTAGTCAGTAGTTTTAAAGTTCGAAATGTTTAAAAAGCAAATCTGCCAAGGCAGATTTTCAAGGAGGAAGTTTTATGAACCCGACAACAGCCGTAGCAGCGGCAGCAACGACAGAAAATATGTTTTGGATGCAAAGGGCCTTCGTCGAAGGCGGATTCAGTATGTATGTCATCGCGCTTTTCTTTGTTCTCTCGGTATTTTTAATTCTAGAGAGATTCGTGAAATTGCGTGCACTAAGCCTCGACAAGCGTGAATTTGTTGATCAAATTTTTCGCATGGTCGTAGGCGGCGATTTACGCCAAGCAGTTTCATACTGCGATGGCAGACCAGCACCCTTAAGCAACACGGTTAAGGCGGGTTTAGTTCAAGCCATGAACAAACGCCCCGATGAAGAAATTCAAGTTGCGATGGATGCAGCCATTTTACGAGAAATGCCGAAAGTAGAAGGTTACACTTCTTTCTTAGCGGTTTTCGGAAACGTTTCGGTGTTGGCGGGATTGTTAGGAACCATCATCGGGATGGTCGGGTCATTCCGCGCAGTTGCGACGGTGGATGCTGCAACCAAAGCAGTGGAATTATCGAAAGGTATTTCGCACGCATTGAATTGCACGGCCTTCGGTTTGATCGTTGCGATCATTTCGATTGTTGCCTACGGATTGTTTCAGCACAGAATTTCTCGCACCGAGAATGAAGTTGTTGAAACCAGCATGTCACTTTTAAACTTAATTGCTTCTAACAGAGATAAGATTAGAGATTAAATATGGCTCAAATAGACGAGGGTAAATCGGGCGGACGCTCGGTGAATGTAGAATTAAACTTGGTTCCGTTTATCGACTTGATGAGCGTTCTGATTACATTTCTACTGATCACAGCAGTGTGGACTCAGGTTTCGATGATTCAGATCGGAAGCTCTCTCTATGGTAAAAAATCGGATTCGCAACCAACGCCGACGCCTCCTCCGCTGGCGGATTTGGTTTTGCGAGTCGATGCCAAGTCGACGGGCTATGTCCTGACGGTTGGAAAAAATGTGATTTCATTGCCACTTAAAAATGGCGAATTTGATGATGAAAATTTGATCGCTCAACTGCAAAGGGTCAAACAACTTTATCCAGAAAAAATTGATGGCATTGTCACCATCGAAGACGAACTTCCTTACGATCGCTTGATTCGTTCGATGGATGATTATCTGACGGCTGGTTTTCCTTCGATTTCCGTTGCAACAGGGGGGCCTAAGTAATGGCAATTCAAAAACCGGGCGAAAGATTCCGTTACCACAATCTGCTCAGTCGCAGAAAAGGCAAGCGCGGCGTTGTCGCGATGTTGTCGCTGACTGCGATGGTGGATATGTTTACGGTTCTAGTTATCTTCCTGCTGCAAAACTTCAGCGGCGAAGAACAAATGTTACAGCTGCATCCTGATTTGGAATTACCCAAAGCAACTTCGATCAAAGATTTAAAACCGGCCTTTGTTGTGACGGTTTCGAACAAAGAAATTTTGTTGGATGAAAAATCGATGCTGCCTTTGGCCCAGGTTAAAACTCAAGAAGAGTGGATGATTCAACCCTTATTGTTGTCTTTGCAAGAGGGGCTTAAAAAATCCAAAGCCGATTTCGATGCGAAATTGCAAAACAAGCTGCGTGATGCGGTTCAAGACGCGAAGGGCGAAGAAAAAGATCAATCGCCAACTTGGAACAAGATCACCATTCAAGCTGATAAGAACACAGATCTGCTGACGATTAAAAAAGTCATGTTCACAATTACCGAAGCAGGCGCTGGCGAAATTAATTTCGCGGTTCTAAAGGATAATTCCAAGAATCAGCCACCGGCAGTGACGCAGTAATTATTTTTCTTTCGAAATATTTTTGAAGCTAAACTTGAACTGCATTGGGTAAGCAGGTTGTTTCGACTTGATTCTCAAATCGAACAGGCGGCGAGCATTACCTGCGCCGAACCTCTAGCGGAAGATTTAAAAGTAAAACCAGATCCCATCGCCGCGCAAAGACACATCCAAAATTAACCCAAACAAAAGCGATCCCGCAACATCCTGGCTTCGGTAAAAATACTGGTTTGGCCGGGCGCCCGAGCTGCGGTCACTGTGTCGAGCGCAGCTCACAGAAAAAATATGAATCATGTTAGCTCATTCCTACTTGATCTAGTGCAGTCCGTGATGACTTCAGAAAGATAACATTTTAATTCGAGCCCCAAGCTATAAAAATGTATTGTTCGCTTTGGTGTCGCCGTTTGCGTTGTCGAATGGAGTTCTTTTTGTATCGCAACGCGCGTAAGAAAATAAAAATTATTGACGAGTTTTCTGCGTAATTAAATACGCCAAATTTAAATTATTTTTCCCCGGATGGTTGTTTTTTCTAATCTTTCATAAGCTTGCGCTGGCAGCCCAGCTTGTGCGTTTAAACTGAGGTTTATTTTGGGCATACATGATTTGATAAAACATGAAAATTGCATTTTAAAAACCTGTGATAAGTTTTTTCTACTTAGACCTTGAAGTAGAAATGAGGACTTGTGTTGGAAGAATATGATTACTCGAAAGAAGTTCGATTAGAGTTTTGGCCTGAACTTTGCGCCGAGAAGAAATCTTTGCCGAAAGTTGAAACCATCAAATCCCTGGATAATGGCACGCTTATCGAGGAAATCAGAAAAGCTGCCAAAAACGAACAAGATCTAACTTTGCAGGTGATCGAACTGATTTCGGAAATCAACCGAAGAAAAATTTTTCTAAAATTAGGCTTTAGTTCGCTGTTTGATTTTGTGACAAAAGATTTAGGTTATGAGCCTTCTTCGGCCATGCGCAGGATTCAAGCAGCTCGTGCGATTTCAGAAATTCCAGAATTAAGGGAAAAAATCGCCGACAAATCCTTAAGTCTTTCGGTTGTCTCGCAGGGTCAGAATTTCTTAAATAAAAAAGCCAGCGATTCTGGCAAGAAGATCTCGATTGCAGAGAAAACCGAGCTTTTTAAAAAACTGGAAAATAAGTCGACCCGAGAAGCCGAGAAAGAACTATTTAAAATGGCACCCGAGCTTTGTTTGAAATCCAAGGAACAAGAAAAGGTCTTATCGGAACATTTAACGGAACTTCGCTTTGTAATAGATGCCGAGACCAAACAAAAAATGGATGAACTGAAACTTTGGATGTCGCACCAAAATCCCGATATGACTCAGGCGCAGTTTTTTAAAGTTATGATTGAAAAACTGCATGGGCAGTTGGCTAAAAAGAAATCGGTTCAAGGAAAATCGATTCAAGATAAATCGGCTCAAAATAAATCTAGTTACAGCAAATCTACTGATGTTTCCCAAGTCGAACAGGATGCGAGCACTACCGGCGCCGAACCTCTATCCGAAAAACTGAATCCCGTCGCCGCGCAAAAACACTCACAAAGCAAACCCAGCCCCAAGCGATCTCGTTACATTGCGGCTTCGGTAAAAAAACTGGTTTGGCAACGCGATCAGGGCTGCTGTCAGTTTGTCGATTCCGGCACTCAGAAAAAATGTGAATCCCGTTATCAAATTCAATTTGATCATATCCAGACGTTTCGGCATCAGGGTGGAAACTCGGCGGAAAATTTGCGGCTGTTTTGTGGTAAACACAATCGCGACCGTGATTAACAGTTGCAATGATCTGCCGTCCTGTTTTGATACTCTTCAGGCGGCTGTCTAATTTGCAGTTTTCATTTTTAAAAGTTCGACACTTCGTAAATGCCAAATTGAATTTATCCTAGTTGGCTCTCGTTATTTTTTGGCTCGTTATTTGAACTCTTATTCCTGTGTGGACTTAATGTTTCAAAAAGGAGCAGTTATGAAATCGATTTTTTTCGTTAGTTTGATGTTGGTTTCTTCGTCTTATTTTTTAAAAAGCTTTGCTTCGACTGGCTTAAGATTGCCGGCGGCGGCTGCGCAGGATGAGGATGACGACGGGGAAGAAGAGAGGGAAATTGAAGTAAAGGGAGAGAAAAAGAAAGTGCCTACAGTATCGGACATTGCTTATGGCACTCGCATTAAATTCCTAAATGCATTCAAATTGGAAAAGGGCGAAGAATCCACTTATCTTGGAGAATTGGACGATGGTGAATTTTGCTTTGTATTGATGAATCCTTACTTTGCAAAGAATTTGGACGAAGTCGAGGCGGATAAGCCATTTCGTTATGTTGAGTCTTTTCAAAATCATAAATTGTCTGATGGAAAAATTATTAGTGGAATTTCCTTTTCTGCGGACGGCAGTAAAGATGCCCGTGGTGTTATGGCAATTTACTGTGTGGTTAAGAAATTAGAAAAAGATGAATTTAAAAGCTTTCTAGCCAAACACGGAATTGAAATTAGATTCCCTGAAGAAAAAGAACAGGCTGAGCGCAAGAAGGCCGCAGAACGCAAAGCGGAGGACGCACGGCCTACAGCCTACGAAGTGAATATCCCAGTTCCCGCCACCACGCAATTTACCAAGTAATTCCCCTCGTGCCATCTTCGCAGAAACAGTGTTAAGCTGTTTTTGTGAAGAAAAAACGCAAATGGAAATCCCTACTGCTGATGGCAGTTTTGGGATTTATCGCTTACAAAATTCTAAGTTTCAGCCCCGAGCAAAACTCGACGGAAAATAAATTTTCTGAATTGGAAAAAAAACAGAGCCTAAAAAATCAAACCATGGACAATATTCATCTGGTCGAGGCGCAAGGCGGTTCGCGCGAATGGGAATTGTGGTCCAAATATGCCGAAGGCAGTATGGAACAGGGCAAGTGGAAATTACAAAAAGTCCATTTGGTTTTTTTCTCTGGAAATGCAGAAAGTTTTGATGTGGTCGGCAATGAAGGCGAACTGGAAACCACTTCGCGCAATCTTTCTGTCACGGGAAAAGTCTTGGTGAAATCCAGTAACGGCTACTTTTTTGAATCCGAAAAAATTCTTTACAATCACGTCAGTAAAACTTTGATTTCGCCAGAAGCGATGAGCATGCGATCAACCCCCAGTGCTGAAGGCGAAATGCTGAAACTTAATGGTGGAAATCTGGAAGTCGAAATCAATACCAAGATTATGAAAATCCATGGCGGGGTTAAAGGCCAGCAGATTGTCACCCGCAAAACCGAAGAAGGTGAGGCTAAAAAACCCATCTTTATTCAAAGCGAATCAGCCAATTTTTCTGGGATTGATTACAGGGCCCATTTCTATGATCATGTGGTTATGAAATATTTGGATTTTAAAATCAAATCGCCAGAATCTTTTTTCCTGCCAAATACCGAGCACAATCTGGAACAAGTGATTGCTCAAGGTGGGGTTGAAGTTACCGATGAAAAACGATCTGCTTACAGTAAGAATTTGGAAATCAATGTGCCGACGCAAAAAATTCTAATGACTGGAAACCCGCGTTTGGTGCAAAAAAATGATGAACTGGTCGGTGACAAGATTACTTTTCTAGAGGGCGGAAAAAAAGTTCGCGTCGAACAGGTCAAAGCACAGCTCGAGCAAGATCGATGAATTCACTGCGCGCAGAAAATCTAAAAAAATCTTATAAAAAACGCAAAGTCGTCGAAGACGTCAATTTCGAAATCACTTCCGGAAAAGTTGTGGGACTGCTGGGCCCAAATGGTGCCGGCAAGACCACTTCATTTTATATGGTCGTAGGTTTAATCGATCCCGATGAAGGCGAAGTTTATTTAAATGGCGACAAGATTACTCACGATCCGATGTATCAGCGCGCTCGCCGTGGCATCAGTTATTTGGCGCAGGAACCCAGCATATTTCGTAAGCTAAGTGTGGCTGATAATATTCGTGTGGCGTTGGATGCCCAAGGTTTGGGCGGGCCCGAAAAGGCTGAAAAATTGGAAAATTTATTGAACGACTTTCGTATTGCCCATGTTCGCGACAGCGAAGGTTATATGTTGTCAGGGGGCGAGCGCCGCCGAGTCGAAATTGCTCGCGCTTTGGCTGGTAATCCACAATTTATTTTGTTGGATGAGCCCTTTGCCGGGATTGACCCGATCGCCGTTTCTGATATTCAAAATATCATTCGCGATCTTAAGGCCAAAGGTATAGGAGTTCTAATCACGGACCACAACGTTCGTGAGACCTTGGGCATTTGCGATTATGCTTATATACTGAAGGACGGAAGAATTCAGGTCAGCGGCACGGCCGACGAGATTGCGAACTCGACCGTGGCCAAGCAATTTTATTTGGGCGAAAATTTCCGTCTGTAGATTTTTTTAATTTGGAGAAAACTTGGCATTAAAGCAAACCATGAACCTTAGCCAAAATTTGGTGATCACGCCGCAACTGCAGCAGGCCATCAAACTTTTGCAATTATCCCGTATGGAATTAGAAACCGCCGTTCGCGATGAGCTAGAAGAAAACCCAATTTTAGAAGAAGCCGAAATTTTAAAAGAAGAAGACGTGCAAAGGGTCAAAGAGGCAGCTGAAACCGTTGCCCCCGAAGATCACCAAAGTGGCGGCGATTTACAAAACCCACAAAAACAAGACGAATTCGAATGGGACAGTTATTTAGAATCAGCGGCCAAAACTCCGCGTGAAAATTCTTTGGGTTCAGAAGAAATCGGCAATTACGAAAACGTCATTTCAACCACAGAATCCCTGCACGAACATTTGTCGTGGCAAGTAAAGATGAACGATTTTTCTGAAGAAGAAAAAAACTTAGCCGAAGCCATCATCAGTTATATCGATGACGACGGATATTTAAAAACTCCGCTGGATCAAATTGCCCTGGAAGAAAAACTAAAAACCGAAGATTTGGAAACCACGTTGCTGTTGGTCCAAGAGTTGGATCCACCCGGAGTCGGCGCCAGAAATCTGCAAGAATGCTTGCTGATTCAGGCCAGACTTCTGGAAGAAGACACCAATGACCTAGTGCAAATCATCCAAAATCATTTAAAAGATTTAGAAAAGAAAAATTTCGAAGCCATTGCCAAAGCACTGAACAAAGAACTGCAAGAAGTCATTCAGATTTGCAAAATCATTTTCGAAATGGATCCCAAGCCAGGTCGTGCGTATGCTTTCAATGACACTCAGTATGTGACCCCGGATGTTTATGTTTACAAAGTCGGCGACGATTATTCGGTTTCGTTGAACGAAGACGGCATGCCAAGACTTAAAATTTCCAATTTTTATAAAAACATGTTGAAATCGCAGACCACAAATAAACAAGATCATGTTTATATTCAGGACAAACTAAAATCCGCAGTGTGGTTGATTAAATCGATTCACCAAAGAAATCGCACGATTTACAAAGTAACGGAAGCCATCGTCAGGCATCAAAAAGAATTTTTTGAAAAAGGTTCGGGGCATTTAAAACCCATGATCCTTAGGGACATTGCCAACGATATCGGCATGCACGAATCCACAGTCAGTCGGGTGACCACATCGAAATACGTGCACACTCCACAAGGTATTTACGAACTGAAATATTTTTTCAATTCCGGCATCAGCGCCAACGACGGCGACACCATGGCCAGCGAATCAGTAAAAATCCGCATCCGCGATTTGGTAGAAAAAGAAAGCACCAAATCCCCACTGTCAGATCAAAAATTGGCAGAATTACTAGAAAAAGAAGGCATCCACATCGCGCGCAGAACAGTTGCGAAATACCGAGAGATCTTGAAAATTCTGCCCTCGTCGCAGCGGAAGAAATATTTTTAAGGACAGAGAAGATTAAAGCCGTTTTTATATGCGCGTAAACCTGTAGTCAGGAGGTTGTTGCTGGCTGTGCAAATGACCCCTGGCGCTAAAAAATATTTTTCAAAAAGGGCAAAGCATTCAAATTACTTTTAAAAATAGAATGCTAACAGATAAAATCAACGACAATATGAACAAACATAGTCTAATCATCGAATCTGGAAATATTGTCCTAGGTACGGATGGCACCTTGAATTTTGCGGGGTTCACTTACATTTAAAAGCGCGCCCAGTCAGAATTATTTTAGTTCGAGGTGAGAAATCAATCGAATCACCTCCAGCTACAGTCGTGTCCAATTTTGCAGAATTTCCACCCAACTCAAAGGTTTTATTTTTGAAATCATTGCGTGCCCATTTTTGAGCTAGTTCAATTTCTCGATCCGAAGATTGGCCGACAACTTCGCCTAAATATTGACACTGAGCTTTGTCTGGCTCTCCAGTAACAATTTGAATTTCACTTGCTCCTTCAAGCACTCGATATCCCCTGGGTTCTTTGGCCTGTTTCACGGGTGGAGGACTTGCGCATCCTGAAGCAATTAAAAAACATGCTAAAAATAATCCACGATACATAAATCCACCCTTCACGAAATCAAGTTGTTTAATAATAAAAGAATACTAATAAATTTTCGGATAGCAACCAAGCGCAAACTCAGAAATCAAATGGTCTCGTCAAAAAAGCGGGAAGAGGTCCCAAAAGTGCCGACGAAAAATGACCTGGGCTGCAGTTCTAATTTTTAAGGGCGCGCGCAGTAAATATATTTTTTAGCTGTGCTGGCCATATTAAATTCTTCCAGACCTCAAAAAAGCAGGATGCGCCCGCCCTACTGGGCGGTTTTTGGAGGCACGAGCCGCGTCTGGAAAATTTAATATGGCCAGCACAGCTAAAAAATATATTTACTGCGCGCGCCCTTAAAAATTAGAACTGCAGCCCAGGTCATTTTGAGACTTCGTCCCAAATCAAGACATAATTTCCCCCTCGATTTCCAGACTGGACCTTCCGATAGGTAAGCATCACCAAAAAGAGGTTCCAATGCAGACCAAATTTACGTTTAAACACATCGATTCGTCAGAAGCCTTCCAGGAATACTGCGAAGAACTTCTGCATAAAGTAGAGTCACTGCTGCTGAAAGAAAGCAAAGCTCTGGTCACCCTGAGCTTATTCAACCACGAATTTCAGGTCGATATTCAGGTCCCGACCCAGCAAAAACGTTTTCACGCCATAGGGAAAAACAATTCCGCCTACCATGCTTGCTTTGATGCTGTGGAAAAACTGGAAAAACAATTTTTGAAAACCCGTCAGATTCAACAAAATCACCGCCGGCCCAAGCTTGCCCGCGAACAACGCGAGCACACATGGCGGCAGACGCATCAGAAGTTGAAAAAAGCTGCCTGAGTTGCTAAGTTTCGACATCACCAATTGGAGGATGTCGAATGTCGCAAACTTTTTTTACCAGTGAATCCGTTTCCGAAGGCCACCCAGATAAAATGGCCGATCAAATTTCCGATGCAATTTTAGACGCATGTTTAAAAGAAGATCCCACTTCGCGTGTCGCCTGCGAAACCATGCTGACCACAGGACTTGTCGTTGTCGGTGGGGAAATCACCACGCGCGCAAAAATTCCTTATTCACAAATTGTGCGTAAAGTTGTGGAAGACATCGGTTACAATGACTCTTCGACCGGTTTCGATTACAAAACTTGCGCCGTGATGATCGCATTGGGAACGCAAAGTCCCGACATTGCTCAAGGTGTTGGGGTCACTGGATCCGACAATCAAGGTGCTGGCGACCAAGGTTTAATGTTTGGTTACGCAGTCAATGAAACTCCAGAGCTGATGCCGCTGTCACTTTCCTTATCTCATAAATTAGTAAAAAATTTGGCGACACTTCGAAAAGAAAAAAAAGTAAACTGGTTGCGCCCCGATGCAAAATCACAAGTGACGGTTGAATACGACAACGGAAAAATCAAACGCATCGAAGCCATCGTCGTGTCGACTCAGCATTCCGAAGAAGTAGATCAAAAAACCATTCAAAGTTTTATCAAAGAAGAATTGGTCGCAAAATCCATTCCCAAAGAATTGATGGATGCAAAAACCAAAGTTTGGATCAATCCAACCGGCCGTTTCTGCGTCGGTGGCCCAATGGGTGATGCGGGTTTGACCGGCAGAAAAATCATTGTCGACACTTACGGCGGTCACGGCGCCCACGGCGGCGGAGCTTTCTCGGGCAAAGATCCTTCGAAAGTGGATCGATCAGCAGCCTATGCGGCCAGACATATTGCAAAAAATATTGTCGGCGCAGGATTAGCTGAAAAATGTTTGGTGCAAATTGCTTACGCAATTGGTGTCGCTGAACCCGTCAGCGTTTTGGTGAATGATTATGGCACTAGTAAATACAGCAATGAAAAATTAGTCGATGCCGTTAAAAAATTATGGGATTTACGCCCAGCTAGAATTTTAAAAGACTTCGATTTGTTGCGCCCCATTTATCAGAAAACTTCCAGTTACGGGCATTTCGGTCGTGATGAAGAAACCTTCACTTGGGAAAGACTCAATAAAGTCGACGAGCTAAAAAAATTAGTTCACAGTTAGTTTTTAATGAGTGTTGATTTAATCCGAAACTTTTCCATCATCGCGCACATCGACCACGGTAAATCCACCTTGGCCGATGCGCTATTGAACGCAACCGGCGCCTTATCGGAACGCGAAGAAAAAGCACAGTTTTTAGACAGCATGGATATCGAACGCGAACGCGGCATCACCATCAAGGCGCAAACCGTTTGTTTAAGTTACAAGGCTGACGATGGAAAAACCTATCAAATTAATTTAATCGATACGCCCGGGCATGTGGATTTCAGTTACGAAGTTTCCCGCAGTCTTGCCGCCTGCGAAGGAGCACTGCTTGTCGTCGATGCAGCCCAAGGTGTCGAAGCCCAAACACTGGCCAATGTTTATTTGGCCATGGAAAATAATTTAGAAATTGTGCCAGTTTTAAACAAAGTCGATTTACCATCGGCCGATCCCGAAGGTGTGCGCAGACAAATCGAAGAAACCATTGGTCTAAATTGTGACGGAATTATTCACGCCAGCGCTAAGGAACGAAAAGGCATTCACGAAATTTTGGAATCCATTGTCAAACGTGTTCCGCCACCTTCGGTCGGGGATCCCACGCAATTGCGAGCGTTGATTTTTGATTCTTGGTTTGATCCTTACCAAGGTGTTGTGGTTTTGGTGCGGATGAAAGACGGCAAAATTAAAAAGGGTGAACGAATTAAATTTATGGTCACCGACCGCGATTACGAAGTTTTGCGGATGGGAAAATTTGCACCGTTTGCAACCCCAGTGGAAGAATTATCTTCCGGCGAAGTGGGATTTCTAGTTTGCGGAATCAAAGACATTCGCGATGTCAAAGTCGGCGATACGGTTACCTTGGCGAAAACTCCGGCGAAACAAGCTTTGCCTGGATTTCAAAAAATGAAACCTATGGTATTTGCGGGGATTTTTCCCGTCGATGCAACTGATTATGAAAACTTAAAAGAAGCCTTAGAAAAACTGTCCTTAAACGATTCCAGTTTAGTTTACGAAGTCGAAAAATCCTTGGCCCTGGGTTTTGGTTTGCGCTGCGGTTTTTTGGGTTTGCTGCATATGGAAATTGTGCAGGAAAGATTGGAACGCGAATTTAAATTAAATTTAATTACGACAGCACCCACTGTGGTTTACAAGATGCATTTAAACGATGGGACTCAGTTTGATATGGAAAATCCATCGCAAATGCCGGATGAAACCAAAATTTTAAAAATGGAAGAACCCTTTGCCAAAGTGGTCTTGCATACACCGACAGATTATATTGGTTCGATCTTAAAACTTTGCGAAGACAAACGCGGTCATCAACAAAGCATGAGCTACGTTTCTGAAAAACGCGTGATGATAGTTTACCGCTTGCCCTTGAATGAAATTGTTTTGGATTTTTACGACCGATTAAAATCCATCACCAAAGGTTACGCCTCGATGGAATATGAGCTGGTCGGTTTCGAAGAATCTGATTTAGTAAAAATGGATGTTTTGATCAACGGCGAACCCGTGGATGCGCTGTCCTTGGTGGTTCATCGCAGTAAAGCACAGGCCCGGGGTCGTTCTTTGTGCGAAAAAATGAAGGAACTGATTCCGCGGCAACAATATCAGGTTGCCATTCAGGCCACGATCGGAGCAAAAATCATCGCTCGAGAAACCTTGGGTGCGTTAAGAAAAGACGTGACCGCAAAATGTTACGGTGGTGACATATCTAGGAAAAGAAAGCTTCTAGAACGTCAAAAAGAAGGTAAAAAACGGATGAAACAAATCGGCACCGTTGAATTACCACAAGAAGCATTCTTGGCAATTCTTAAAGTCGAAGAATAGAGGACCCATGGCTAAGAAAAAAATAGAAAAAAAAGACAAAGGCGGTTGGGATTTTCGCCGAAAAATATTTTGGACCGAAGGTTGGGGATCTTTATTTCTGGCCGTATTAGTTGCCTTAAGCATTCGCTGGGCTTTTTTAGAAGCTTATGTGATTCCATCCGGCAGCATGCTGCCCAGTTTGCTGATTCACGATCATATTTTCGTGAACAAATTGATTTACGGCATTCGCGTCCCTTTCAGCGAAAATTGGTTGGTGAAGTTCAATGAACCCAAACGCGGCGAAGTCATCGTATTTAAATATCCCAAAGATATGAGCACATTTTTTATTAAGCGCATTGTCGGTGAACCCGGCGACAAAGTTTATTATGAAAATGGCAGTATTTATATCAACGACAAAATGGTGGAAAAAGTTTTGCCCGTTTCCACTGCCGACGTTGATTGGCTGCGCGATGTGGATTTCAGACACGATGGTGGAAATTCTTACGACAGCGTGGGCAATTATGCACATTTTACTGAAAATCTGGGGGAACATCCTCACAGTATTTTACTGCGCAAAGGCGAAGTCTATGAAACCGCGGGGCCTTTTGTGGTTCCCGAGGGACATTTGTTTGTGATGGGGGACAACAGAAATAATTCCCATGACAGTCGTTATTGGGGATTTTTGCCGAAACAAAACATTTTAGGGCGTGCCGCTATTGTGTGGCTTAGTTGTGAAGAAATGATTCCCTATGTTCCGTTTATTTGTAATCCGCTGACCATTCGCTGGAAAAGATTTTTTAAATCCGTCGAATGAAATCAACTTGGCCCAAAGCCCTTATCGCATTTTTTATTCCTTTGCTGATTGGTTTGTCCATTCGATGGATGGTGGTGGAACCTTTTGTAATTCCATCGGGCAGTATGATCCCAGAACTTCTGATTCATGATCATATTATCGTAAAAAAGTTTTTCTATGGTTTGAAACTTCCCTTTACCAATAAATGGATTGCGATGTGGCGGCAGCCCAGCCGCGGCGATATCGTGGTTTTTAAGTATCCGCCGCATCCCGAGGTCTATTACATTAAGCGCCTGATCGGAAAACCCGGTGACGAAATTTTTGTGCAAGACAGTCGCATCAGCATCAATGGCAAGGCATGGAGCTTAAAAGCCAAGGGCCGCGACGACGAAGGTTATTACTTATTTGAAGAAAACTCGGGGGCGGAAAGTCACACCGTGCGCTTTGCTCATCCTGAAGTTTCGGGGCCAGGGCAAACTTGGAAAGTCCCAGCTGGGCAGTATTTTATGATGGGCGACAATCGGGATCAAAGTTATGACAGCCGGTTTTGGAATTTCGTGCCCGAAGAAAATTTGGTGGCCCCGGCGTGGATGATTTGGCTCAGTTGCGATGCGATGCTGGCCAGCTCACCCTTATTGTGTGATCCGACGACTTTAAGAAGTTCCAGAATCTTCCAATTTCTAAATCGCTGACACAGATCGATAGATCGCTGACACAGATCGATAGTAAAAATTTATGGATTGCTGCCGAAGATTGACGAACTGATTTTCAATCGCTAGCGTCAATAGGAATGTCAGACCGCTCGCTTTTGGATCTTCAGAATTGGTCCCCAAAAGATCTCGAGCAACTCTTTTTTCAAATCGATCATGAACCCAAAGAAACCGCCGAAAAATTTTCCGGTTCCAAAAAAACCGCTGCGCTGATTTTTTTGGAACCCAGCACACGAACCCGATTAAGTTTTGAACTGGCCTGTGCCAAAGAAAACATCGATCGGATCCTTCTAGATGCTGGTGGTGGCAGCAGTTTGGAAAAAGGCGAAACTTTAGAAGACACCTTTTTAAATGTTGCGGCTATGAAGCCAGATTTGCTGATCGTTCGAGTTCCCGAACAGTTTCCTTTAAAAGAAATTACGGAAGAATTGGGAATTCCAACCCTCAACGGGGGTTGGGGCAAACGCGCGCATCCAACCCAGGCACTGCTCGACATTGCGACGATCTATAAAGAAAAAAATATAAACTTTTCTAAGTTTAATAAATTAAAATTGCTGTTCACCGGTGATGTCTTGCACAGCCGAGTGTTTTCTTCGCATCAAGAATTAGCTAAAATTCTGGGCTATGAAATCGGTGTGGCCTGTCCCGAGCAGTTAAAAGTTCCAGGGACCAAATATTTTACCAAACTTTCTGAAGGTTTGCAGTGGGCCGATGTGGTTATGGCTTTGCGCACACAGAAGGAACGCCATGACGGTAAAAAGATTCAAGACTCTGATATCAATGATTATCAGTTAAACTCGGAAAGTTTAAAAAAATTAAGTAAAGATGCTTTGATTCTGCACCCAGGGCCTGTCAATTGGGGAACTGAACTGAGCATCAATGTGGTCAACGACAGTCGAAATAAAATTTTAAAACAGGTCGAAATGGGCGTAACAATCAGACGTTTGCTGGTGCGCCGTGCGCTTGCGGGGAAATTATGAACACGAATGGATATTTGGTTTTAGAAAATGGTGAAGTTTACGAGGGTCAGTTTCCGGCCAGCCGAGAAAAAATAAAACCACGAATTGGTGAAGTTGTCTTTAATACTTCGCATTCAGGTTATGAAGAAATCGCCACCGATCCATCTTATTTCAATCAGATCGTGGTGATGACGGCACCCATGATGGGAAATTACGGTTCCAATAAAAATATTTGGGAATCTAAAAAATTTTGGATCGAAGGCTTTGTTTGCTTGGAAATTCAAAACTCGGTTCGCGAAAATACTTGGGTCAGCCAGCTGCAGGCTCAACAAATTCCTGCGTTAACAGGAATTGATACACGGAAATTAGTTTTTTCATTGCGCGAAAAGGGCACAACATGGGGCGCGATTCTTGCCGCAGACAACGAAAAAGACGCGCGGGAAATGGCTCAAGAATTATTAAAAAATAAAATCAAAGAAAAAGATTGGGTTTATTTGGCTTCCAGAAAATCGGTCGAAAAAATTGTGGGCAACAAACCAAGTGGACCCAGGTTGGCGGTTTTAGATTTCGGAACCAAAAGCAATATTTTGCGCTTATGTGCCGAGCGCGCTTCGGAACTAACGGTCTTCCCCAGTCGCACCGATGCAGCAGAAATTTTAAAAGGCAAATTCGATGCATTGATCTTGACCAACGGACCGGGCGATCCAGCCGATGTGGTCAAAGCGCCTTATACCGTGAAAGATTTAATTGGAAAAATTCCTATTTTTGGAATTTGCATGGGACATCAAATTTTGGGGATCGCGGCAGGTGCCAAAACCACCAAATTAAAATACGGTCATCGTGGCAGCAATCATCCCATCGAAGATAAACTGCTGCGAAAAATTTACGTCACCAGCCAAAACCATGGTTACGTTATTTCCAAAGAAAGTTTGCATGCGGAAATGGAAGTTTCGCACATCAATTTAAATGATCAAAGTATTGCCGGTGTTTTTAATCTCAAGAAAAAATATTTAGGTGTGCAATTTCACCCCGAGGCTTGCCCGGGTCCACGTGATTCGCAAGGTCTGTTTGATTACTTTATGGAGAATTTTTTGTGACAATGAATCTGATTGCGCGCCCCCCTTACCAAGAACTGATGGATAGAATTCTTAAATATTTTACAGGCGCCGGATTTGAAAAAGAATTTTCCACCGCCAGCCGAGAATATTTTGGCAGTTTGAATTTATTGGAAACCAAGACAGAAAATTTCGATTTAAAAATGCAGCAGTTTTTTGATTGGTATTTTTTCAGCAGAAATTTATCAGGTTACGGAGTTCCCCCCATCGAGGCCTGCAAGCTGGTGCGCGAATTGCGATTTTCCGAAGAAGACGAAAATTGGTTGGGGCAATTAAGATCTTTTAAACATTCACTGTTTGAATTTATCAAGGTGAAGGGCAAAGACATTGTTATTTACGATTTATTTTTAAAAAAGAAAATGCTGATCAAAGATTGCCCCTGGACTTTCGGGTTTGAAAAAGAAGAATTGTTCGAGGCTCGCCTGTTGCCCTTTGAAGGCGAATGGACGCTGACGCAAGGAATTTTATTTCACCCGGCTGCGGTTAAAAAGTTTTTGTTAACGGAAGTTAAAAAATACCGCAAAGATCCAGATCTTGATTTTGAATTTTTTCTTTTCAGAATGGCGCAGATGCGCTCAAGAATGGAACAGTATCAGCATTTAAAACCAGAAGTGATTTATGCCAACGAAACGAAGTTGCTGTAGGTAATTAGTAAGGAAAAGTATGAAAGATAAAAGCATAAAAAAAGTTCTGATCATCGGCAGTGGACCCATTGTCATCGGTCAAGCTTGCGAATTTGATTACTCGGGGACCCAAGCCTGCAAAGCCTTGATGGCCGAAGGACTTGAGGTTGTTTTGGTCAATTCGAATCCTGCCACGATTATGACTGACCCAGAAATTGCAACTTCGGTTTATGTCGAACCTTTAAAAGTCGATGTCTTAGAAAAAATTATTGAAAAAGAAAAACCACAAGCGCTGATTCCGACCTTGGGCGGACAAACGGCTTTGAACCTGGCCTTAGAATTAAGTGACAAGGGCATTTTAAAAAAACATTCAGTGCGTTTACTTGGGGCGACCCCCGAAGTTATTCGCGCAGCCGAAGACCGAGAAGTCTTTCGCAGAATTTTAGATCGCGTTGGCGCGCGTGCGCCTCGCAGTGAATTTGTGCGAACTTTTGAACAAGCTCAAGTTGCGGCAACAAAATTGGGTTATCCTTTGATCTTACGTCCAAATTATACTTTGGGCGGCGGTGGCGGCGGCATTGCCTATTCACCTTCGGAATATGAAAATTTGATTTTAAAAGCCTTAAATGAAAGTCCCACTTCCGAAGTTTTGGTGGAAGAAAGTATTTTAGGTTGGAAAGAATTTGAATTGGAAGTGATGCGGGATGCTCAGGGCACTTTTGTTGTGATCTGTTCGATTGAAAACTTAGATCCCTGCGGTGTCCACACCGGGGACAGCGTCACAGTGGCACCTCAGCAAACTTTGACGGACCAAGAATACCAAGATATGCGGGACGAGGCTTATAAAATTTTAAATGAAGTAGGCGTGCAAACTGGTGGTGCGAATATTCAATTCGCGGTCCATCCAGCAACCAAAGAACGCGTCGTGATTGAAATGAATCCTCGAGTCAGCAGGTCATCTGCACTGGCATCCAAAGCAACGGGATTTCCCATTGCTAAAATCGCAGCCCTACTGGCCCTTGGTTACAATTTAGATGAAATTAAAAATGATATTACCAAATCCACTCCGTCTTGTTACGAACCGGCTTTGGATTATGTGGTCACCAAAATTCCTCGTTTTGCTTTTGAAAAATTTCCCGGAGCCAAAGACTCACTGACCACGCAAATGAAAAGTGTGGGCGAAGTCATGGGTATTGGCCGCACCTTAAAAGAATCTTTGATGAAAGCCCTTTGTTCGCTTGAATTTTCAGCGGAAGGTATTCCTGATATTACTTTGGAAGAAGACCGGGTGTCTTACCCCAACAGCAAAAGAATTTTCCATTTATTCCAGGCGTTCCGTGATGGCAAAACCATCGAAGAATTGGAAAGACTTTCCAGAATCAATTTTTGGTTTTTAGAACAGATCTGGGACTTAGTGCAGATGGAAAAATCTGTGCAAGGTAAAAATCTGGCTGAAATCAAAGAAATTGATTTGCGAATTTTAAAACGCAATGGATTTTCTGATGCTCGAATTGCAAAACTTTTAAAAGTGACTGAAATTGAAGTTCGTAAAAAACGTCATGAACTGAATTTATTACCAGGATTTTTACAGGTGGATACTTGTGCCGGGGAATTTGCCTCTTCGACTCCCTATTTGTATTCCAGTTATTGGTCCAAAGAACGTGCGGTTGTTCCCTTTCAAAATTCGATTGTGGTTTTGGGCAGCGGGCCCAATCGCATCGGTCAGGGTATTGAATTTGATTACAGTTGTGTGCGCGGTGTAAAGGCCTTACAAAATCAAAATGAAAAAGTCGCCTTGATCAATTCAAATCCAGAAACAGTTTCCACAGATTACGACACCTCCGATGTTTTATTTTTCGAACCTTTGACCGTAGAAAATGTCAGCGAAATTTATCAATTTTTAAAACCCAAAGGAATTGTTGTTCAATTGGGTGGACAGACGCCGATCAATTTGGCCCCGGCCTTGGTGAAAGAAGGCGCACAGATTATTGGTTCATCACTAGAGGCCATCGACTTGGCCGAAGACCGTGGCCGGTTCAGTCAAATTTGCCGAGAACTGGATCTGCAAGTTCCTCGTTCAGGAATGGCCGGATCGATCGAACAGGCGTTGCAGCATGAAAAATATGTGGGTTACCCAATGATCTGCCGACCGAATTATGTTTTGGGTGGACGCCGTATGGAGATCATCGAAAACTGTGACGAATTAAAATCTTATTTTGAACGACACGGCGATTTCTTGGATTCAAACAATCCTTGTTTAATGGATCAGTTTCTAGATGGGGCACTGGAAGTCGACGTCGAAGTTGTGCGTGGCCATGATTGGAGCATCGTTGGCGGCATTGTCGAACACATCGAAGCAGCCGGAGTTCATTCTGGCGACAGTATGGGGGTATTGCCTCCGCAAAGATTGCGTGAAGAAACTTGCGACAAGTTGGAAAAAGTTTCTTTAAAATTAGCAGAACGGATTCAAGTGCTAGGACATTTAAACCTGCAGTTAGCCATTCAAAACGATGTGATTTATGTTTTGGAAGCCAATCCGCGCAGCTCAAGAACGGTTCCCTTTGTTGCCAAAGCCGCCGGTGTTCCACTGGTGGATCTAGCGATTGCAGCTTCGTTGGGGAAAAAGAAATCTGAATTGCCTAAATTCAATGATTGGAAAAAACAATCCTTGATCAGCGTCAAGGGTGTTGTCTTCCCATTCAAAAAATTCTCAGAAGCAGATTCTTTATTAGGACCCGAAATGAAATCAACGGGCGAAGTCATGGGCCGCGCGGATAATTATTCCGAAGCTTTGATGAAAGCATTTCTTGCTACCAATACCAAATTGCCCTTGCATGGCGAGGTCTTTTTGTCTTTACGAGAAAAAGATAAAAAACCATTGCTGCCTTTGGTTCGTGGATTGCGTGAATTGGGTTTTTCAATTTCGGCAACATTGGGAACTGCAAAATTCTTTCAGGACCAAGGTCTAGAGTGTTTAGAACTACGAAAGTTTCACGAAGGACGTCCGCACTGTGTGGATCGAATTCGCGCCGGAGCAGTGGCCTTTGTCGTCAATACGACCTCGGGAAGACGGGCGATCGAAGCCAGTTTTGAAATTCGTCGTGCCTGCATAGATTTAAATATTCCCTGTTTAACCGAAAGCGATACGGCGGAAGCATTTTTATTGGCCATCAAACAGGCACAACAGAAATCATTTTCAGTTTTGAAATTGTAAATAAAAACTTCTTAAAGCTAAAATAAGTTATGGACGCAGTTCGAGTGCAAAATTTATCGAAAAGCTTTTCTTCGGGGGCTTTTCGAAAGCCAACGCAAGTATTGTTTGATGTTAGTTTTAATTTAATCCAAGGTCGCACGACAGGTTTTATTGGTGGCAACGGCCAAGGCAAGACAACCACCCTGAAATGCATTTTAGAATTTGTTTTTCCAGACAAGGGTGAAGTTCTTTTTTGGGAAAAAAATCTATCGAAAGAATCAAGACTAAAAATTGGTTATTTGCCCGAACGCCCTTATTTTTATGGTTACTTAACAGCTTTTGAATTTCTTAAACTGCATTGGGATCTTGGGAAAAGTTCTTCCAGTAAAGAATTTAAAGAAAGCGCGGATCAAGCCTTGCAGCGCGTGGATTTATCAGTGGCTCGTGATTTAAAGCTAAGCCAATTTTCCAAAGGGATGTTGCAAAGAATTGGATTGGCCCAAGCCTTGTTGCACAAGCCAGAATTGCTTATTCTGGATGAACCAGTTTCAGGTCTGGATCCTGATGGGCGCTGGATCGTGAAAGAAATTTTGCATGAACAAAAAAAAATGGGTATGACCCTTTTTTTCAGCAGCCACCTTTTACAAGATATGGATGATTTGTGCGACGATTTGGTTGTGATTGATCACGGTCGAATTATATTTACAGGACCGACTGCTGAATTTAAAAAAAATCATCGCGATCTAGAAGCAGCCTTTCAGGCCAACCGAAAAAGGCTGTCCAAATGAAAAGAACCTGGGTAATTGCGCGAAACACTTTCAAGGAACTTATTCGCGAAAAAATATTTTTTGTTTTTGCTGCTGTGGCTTGTCTAATTTTTTTATTGGCACTTTTATTAGGCCAACTTAGTTTCAGCGAACAAAATAAAATTTTTTTAGATGTCAGTTTTTTCGCCATTGAAATGACGATGCTGGGGCTTTCGCTTTTTTTGGGGGGCAGCTTGCTGCGCAGGGAAGTGGATCGGCAAACCTGCTTGCTGATTCTAGCAAGGCCTATTTCCAGATTTGAATTTCTGTTGGGGCAACTGCTGGGTTTGGTTTTGCTGCAAATTATTTTTGGAATTTTACTGCATATTTTAATTTGGTGTTCCAGTGGATTTGGCAGTGGATGGGCACATTTCTGTGTATTCTTGTCGATTTTCTATAAATCGTTAATGGTTCAGTGTTTTGTATTATTGTTATCGACCTCCGTAAGGTCTTCACTGGCGATTTCAGCGGGTTTGGTTTTCTATCTGTTGTCGAATGCACTGAATGACTTAAGTTTTGCTGCAAAAAAATCAAAAGATGAATTTTTTATTTTGATCACCAATATTATGGGTGTTTGTTTGCCTCACTTTGATCAATTAAATTTAAAAACCTCTTGGACCATCGAAAATCCCCCACATGCGGATCAAATTTTATTTTTTACTTTGCAGACTTCGTTGTGGTCCATCTTCTTATTTCTACTAGCCTATATTTTTTGGAGGAAAAAAGATCTTGTTCCTACCAATTAAATTTTTCTTTATGGAAAATGAAATATTTTTTTACATATTGCTGTATGTGCTGGGTTCCTGCTTGGGCAGTCTGGCCAATGTTATCATTTATCGTATGCCAGAAGAGAAAAGCATTCTTTTCCCCGGCAGTCATTGTCCCCATTGTGGAAAATCCATTCGCTGGTTCGACTTAATTCCCGTATTTAGTTATTTTATTTTACGGGGTAAATCTCGTTGCTGTAAAAAATCTTTTTCTTTTCGGTATCCACTGAATGAACTTCTGTTGGGACTATTATTTTGCGGATTGTTTTTTTATCTGGGCTGGTGTTGGTTTTTTCTGGAATGTTTGATTTTTATTTTTGCTTTGCTGTGCTGTTTCTGGATTGATTTCGATCATTATATTCTGCCCGACGAATTCACTCTTTCTGGAATTGTTATTGGATTAATCGGGGCTTATTTAAATCCCGAACGACAAATACTTGACGCAGTCTTTGGAATTTTAATGGGTGGCGGTTTTTTCTTCTTAACGGCGTTGATTTACCAATTTTTAACCAAACGTGAAGGCATCGGCGGCGGGGACATCAAATTACTGGCGTGGATCGGCGCAGTTCTTGGTTACAAAGCAATTCCATTTATCATTTTAGTTTCTGCAATCACGGGCAGCGTTGTCGGTCTTGCGATTTCCTATAAAAGCAAAGAAGGTTTGAAGGCAGTCATACCTTATGGCCCGTTTCTGGCCTTTAGTGCTGTCTTGTTTATATTTGGCGGACGAGTTTGGGCCTTAGAGTATTGGTCCCTGTTCTTTGCATAGACCAAACGCTGGGCTGGAAATTGACCAACATCGGGTTGGATCTTTGACATCGATTTAAGCCCTGATCGACAATGAAATATGTTTTTTCGTTCAAAAAAAGTCATCGGACTAGACATAGGCACTAGCACCATCAAACTTGCCGAACTAAAAGTTTCGCGCTCGGGCGCTGTGCTGCAAAGTTTTAGAATTGCACCAACACCTGCAAATGCAGTCGCTGGCGGAGAAATTTTAGATACCTCGCAGTTAGCAACAGCCATCCGACTGCTTTACAATGAATCGGGATCGCGCGTAAAAAATATTGCCACAGGTCTGTGGGGAACATCGGTCATCGTAAAAAAAATAACCATGCCTTTGATCAAAGACAACAAAGCCTTTCGCGATTCCGTTCGGCTTGAGGCTGAACAATACATTCCCTTTGATATTAATAATCTGCAATTGGGTTATTCCATTTTGCCATCAAGCACCACCAATGAAGTGATGGATGTTTTGTTGGTGGCGGCACAAAATGAAATTGTTCAGCAATACTTAACCACCAGTGAAAATGCGGGTCTAAAATGTAAAATTTTAGACGTCAGTGCATTTGCATTGGCCAATTGCTTTGAATTTAATTACGGAAGAAATGAAACGGATAACATCGCTTTGTTAAACTTCGGATCTTCGATCACGAATTTTGTGGTTTTATCCAAAGGTGATATTATTTTTACTCGCGATATCCCCATCGGCGGACTTGTATACACTCACGAGATTTCTAAAACAATGGGAGTCAGCCAACAAGAAGCAGAAATGCTGAAGCTAAGTGCTTCTGCCAGACAAGAAGTTCCCGACGAAGTTTTAAGTGTGATTAGTGCCACCAATCAAACAGTGGCTGAAGAAATCAGAAATAGTTTCGATTTTCTTTTTGCAACCACGAATGGCCTTAATATTAAGACTTGTTATATCACCGGCGGAACATCTTCGATTGCTGGCCTAAGCGAAAGCGTGGCACGAGCAACCGGCTTAACAGTGGAAATGATGAATCCATTTTTGCGCATACAAAATGCGCCCAGTAATAATTTACTAGCACCTCATCAAATCTCGCAATTTTCTGCTATTGCGATGGGACTCGCATTGCGAACGGTGGGTGACGCATGATTCGCATTAACTTAGCGCCCGCAAGTGGTTCCGTCGCACAAGCCTCGGCTTCGGCGTCAGCTTCGGCAGCATCTTCCAGCAATACCAATGTGGGCAATGATATTGGCGGTGAAGAATATTTAGACTTAAAAGCAGTGCAAAAAAAAGGCGGACTTCGCCTTGCGCTTTTATTTGTGGGTCCATTGGCACTTTATTTTTATGAAAACCAAACTATTCCAGCATTAAGTTCAGAAAAAATGAGAATCAGCAAGACCTTGGAAGATTTAAAAGCCTTTAATGCCAAGTCCGAACAAATTGTTAAAGACATCAAAAGATTCAAAGAAGACGAAGCAAAAATTCAGGCAAGGATTTCTTCCGTCGATAAAATAACTCGTGATCGTATGCGCGAAATCAGAGTCATCGAGTTGGTTCAGCAAATTATTCCTGAAAAAGCATGGATCACAAAATTGGAAATTGATAAAGCCAAAGTAAAAGTCGTCGGTTATGGTCTAAGCGATTTCGAGGTCTCGACTTTTCTAGAGGGCATGACCAAAAGCGCACTTCTGACCGACGTTAATCTAATCAGTTCGTTGGAAGAAACTTTGGCTGGCCAACAAGTAAAGCAATTTGAAATATCAGCTAATGCAGAGGTCAGCAAATGATCCAAAAGATATTGGTCAAACTTTCTCAAATGAGTTCACAAAAGGTACTTTTATTAGCAGGTATCTTAACCGCAGCCTATTATTTCACACTATTTAGTGATGGCGCAGCCATGCAGGACGAGATCCAAAAAACCAAAGTAGAACTGATCGCACAAGAAGCCAAAAAGAAAGAAACCGAAGGCATTTTAAAAGAAGAAAGCCGGATGAAAGAATCCATTAATATTTTGGGACAGCAGTATCAGGAAATTACGAAACAACTTCCACAAGGTTTAAGTTCATTCGAAATCAACAAAAGCATCGACGCCTTTGGCAGGACCTCGGGCGTCAATGTAAAAAGCAGAAAGCCAGAACGTGGTGAAATTCACGACGTCATCGAAGAAGTCCCAGTTTCTGTTTCTGCCGAAGGAAAATTCGCAGAAATTGCTCAGTTCCTTTATTTGATCGCATCATCCGAGCGTATAACTTCTTTGAAAAAAATCTCAATTTCCAGCACGGGAAAAAATGTCAATTTGATTAAATTTGAAGGAATCGTTGTTGGATTTAAATTGGCGGAACAGATTCCTGCAAAACCAGATCCCAATGCAGCAGGTGTTAAAAAATGATTCCTATGCAATGGCTGTTTTTATTTCTTTCTATTTCACATGGGCAAGATGTCAGTTCTGGTGCGGCAGCAGCTGATGGAAACATTTACGATCCAGCTGGATTGCGAGATCCATTTAAACCTTTTAAAGGTTTTGTAGATAAAGGCCCAGACAGTAAAAAAGAAAAAAAAACAAACCCACTGGATTTGATTGATCCCCTGCAAAGACTTGATGTGCAAAGCCTATCCGTGGTCGCAGCCATTTGGGATGTGGCCCAACCTAGGGCAATATTAAAAGATCCCGATGGAAATCAATTTACCGTGGTTAAAGGCACTAAGGTCGGCCGCAACGCCGGTGTTGTTCAAGCCATTCGCGAAGGCGAAGTCGTCGTTCAGGAAAATTATCAAGAAGATGGTCAAACCATTCAAAAAACTCAAGTGCTGGAATTGAAAAAAGCAACAGGGGGAACTCAATGAAGAACTTAATTTTAATCATTATCTTTTCAGCGGCCATCGTCAGCCAGATGTCCTGTTCGCAAAAACCCAAAGCGGAAAATGATAGTGTTGTTGCAGACGCTGATTCCGGTGCAGCACCGGCAGAATCGGATGCACCGAAAGATGAATTCGCAGATTTCGATGCTGCGGCGAAAAGCACAGACCCTGTGGATCAAGTTAATTCCGCAGATGCAGGCACACCTGTCGAGAAAGATTTAGAAGACGAGTTCAAAACCGCCGATCAAGCCCCAGCCCCTGCACTGCCGCCCCCGCAACCGGTCGTGCAACAACCCATTCAGGAAATTGCACCACAGCCAGCGATCGAAATTAAACCAGCAAAGTTTAAAAAAGTAGCAATCAAATCGGTTCAGTTTAAGTTGGCAGAAAAAAACGGAACTTTGATTATCGATGCAACTGGACCTTTGAATTACAATGTCAGCAAGGGTTCCGGCGACAATGAAACCATTGTCAGCATTCCCAATGCCAGCTTACCCAAAAAACTAGCACGACCTTTGGAAACCAAAGCCATGAATGGTTTATTTTATTTCATCAAGCCAGAGCGATTAAAAGATGGCAGCAGTCGTTTCGTTATTAAAATGGCCAAAGCGAATTCAGACCCTATTATTCAAGCAGAGGGAAATAGTCTATTGGTTATGGGATCGGGATTTACAGACCCAGCACCGATTGCGGCAGGGGCGAAAACAAACACAGCCGTTTTTGATGCACCGGAATCACCAGAAATTTTAACCACGCAAGCATTGTCAGATTATTTAGCTGGCACTACAAAGTTTTATGGAAAAAAAATCTCGATTGAAACCACGAACAATGTGGAAGTGCGCGATGCTTTGCGATTGATCGCGGACGAAGCCGGCGTGAATATGGTGATATCCGATGAAGTCAAAGGCAGCGTCAGTCTTAAACTGCGCCAAGTTCCGTGGGACCAAGCTTTGGTGATTTTAATGAAAACCAAAAAACTGGGTTATACCAAACAAGGAAATGTTTTAAGAATTGTCTCGTTGGAAGCGTTGAAACAAGAAGAAGACGATATTTTAAAATCCACCAAATCTCGTCAAGCTTTGGAACCACTGAAAGTGCGTTTGTATTCCATCAGCTATGGAAAAATTGACGAGCTTGAAAAAAAGGTAAGAGATTTTTTAACCGATCGTGGAAAAGTTGTCGGGGACAGTCGAACCAGTTCCATCGTTGTTACTGACATCGAAGAAAATTTAATTCGTGTTGGAAAATTAATTGAAAACTTAGATACAGCACCACAACAAGTGATGATCGAAGGAAAAATTGTCGAAGCTAGCGAAAGGTTCTCAAGCAGTATCGGAGTTCATTGGGATTTCAGGGGCACGTCCAGAAATATTTCTAATGGGCCCTTCGGGCCAGTTGCGTTGACGCCAGGTGCGGATTTGACCGCCGGAAAACAACCGACAGCATTCAACTTTAATATGGCACTTGGAACTTTGGATATTCTGGGCGATCTTTCTGCGCGCCTTAGTCTTGAAGAAAGCGAAGATCGAGTCAAAGTTTTATCTTCACCAAAAATCGTAACCTTAAGCAATGAAACTGCCAGGATTTCGCAGACTACAGAAGTTCCCATTAAACAAGTTACTCAAAGTGGAACAAGTGCATCGGTGGAAACTTTCTCTTATAAACCTTTGGAATTGACGATGGATGTAACCCCACAAATAACTGCGGATTCTTCCATCATTATGAAACTTTTAGTTAAACGAGAATTTGCGGGTGCACTTCAATCCAACGGATCTTTCGCAATCAATCGTCGCCAAGCTGATACCAGGATCGTCGTTCGCAACGGCCAGACTGCAGTCATCGCAGGAATTTATCAAAGTGACGGGACCGAGCAAGAAACCGGAGTTCCCTATTTAAGAAAGATCCCACTGTTGGGTGCTTTATTCCGAGGAAAAAGCACGGTGCGAGAAAAATCCGAACTGATGATTTTTATTACGCCCAGAATTTTATCGCAAACGAACACCAGCGTAAAAGCTGAAACTCAAATGGAAAAATCCAAAGACAGCATTGAATAAGGAGCATCAATTGAAACAGAAAGATTTTTTATTTTTAAGCATAGTTTGTTTAATTATCAACAGTTGCGGTGGTGCTGCTGCTCCGACGGCAGTCGACATAGGATTTGGAGTTACCAAAGCTTTTCTGATTAATGCACCAGCCTACAGTTGTTACGCATTGGGAACGGCCAGTCAGTCTGGAACAGCGGCAACTTCAGATGTCAGTGCATACTATTTTTCATTCGGAAATCCGACCTTAACTTTGAAAGATCTCAGCACGACGGTCTCTATCGCTACGATCACACTATCCATGTCCCATCAAAACTTAGAAGGCGGAAAGTATTCTTGCACGATTGCCACAACAGAATTAGCTGCAGTTTTTGGAACACAAACTGGAACTGCACCCAGCATTACTTTATTTCCATTCAGTGGAACTTTAAATAGCTCGGTTTCGGTAGTGCCCTCAAGTTCGCAAACAATTTGTTCGGCCATGGTTTGTGGTGGAGTCAAAGTGATCAAAGATGCAACCGGGTTCACAGCACCTTTGAAAGTAACCGTGGTGGGATTTTTAACTCAGCAGGGATCCAGTGCGCCTATTCCTGTAAAAACAACTTCTTATTTAAGTGTGGAATATATCCCATAAGGTCTAGATCGCGCGTTCCGAATAGAGACAAACGCAAGTTCCCGCATCGCTGGCTTTGTGAAAATGGCGAGTATTGGCAGGAATTTCCACGCGATCGCCTGGCCTTAACATAAATTGATAACCCGAAACATTGAACAGCAATTCGCCTTCAACGATCCAGCGCACTTCGCAAAATGAGTGTCGATGTTCTTTCACCGCTTGGGTCGCGGTGTAAATTTCCGTATGTGGTTCAAGGCCTTCAAGCTCCATCAGCTTAATAATTTGTTCTTTCTTTGGGGTCATCGGTGCTTGCCATCTTTGAATAATCATCACTTTAACCTAAGGCATCGCCTTAATTTGAGTCAATTTAATCAGACAAAAGTGGGTGGCCTGTTCAGCTGTTTTCCACTCTGGGGTAAAGTTAAGTGCGCGCCGGCATAGGACGATGAATAAACCACAGGGGGCGCTTTTGAGTAAATCACAACCACGAAATGCCGTAGACTTTCAGAAAGAAATTTTGGGCTATGTTCGTAACTCGAACGGGCTTCTGGCAGAAACCGATTCCTCTGGACTTCGCATTGTGCAAAAAATCGATCGCAAAAGTGTGTATTTTTCCAACGACACTTTAGAAGATGTTTTGCAAAGAGCCGATTCCGAAAATCAACCTTTCCTGCAAATTAATTTCTTATCTGGAGTCAAAGTTCTACTGACCGACACCTTGATTGGTTTCAAACCAGCCGAAGGCGTGGGCCTGGATCTTTCGCGATTGCCAAAAGTGGTGACGACCCCGGATCTGCAAAGTGTTCTGCGCGCCATCGAGGATTCCTTGCAAGACGATCGACAAGATCAAGATGTTGAAATTCTACGCAAAGTTTATAGCTCGATCATTTTAGGCGGAGAAAAAATCGGCCTAGATTTATCCATCGAAAAAGTGCAGTTTTCCCGTCTATTGACCACAAACTATCGCGCATCCGCTTAAAGTTTCGCCGCACAAATTTCCGTTGACGCCTTTTCTGCAATTATCCATATTGAGGGTTCTCGCAGTGTGGGGGCATAGCTCAGCTGGGAGAGCGCTAGCTTTGCAAGCTAGATGTCGCAGGTTCGATCCCTGTTGCCTCCACCATTTCACAGGCACACCGCCCCTGTTCAACTTTCGTTTTCCCTTTTGTTGGTTCCACAATGTTTTCCCAAATCCGCGGATAGGCGGCAAAAAATCAATGTTTCAAAATTTTGCGGAGAAAAAATTTAGGTTCGCATTTTTGATGCGAGCTTAAGGCCTTGTTTGGCCTTTTTTAAATCACTTCCATTCCCAAAAGTGGAGTTA
>JBBQHD010000017.1:0-32931 GCA_038323665.1 Bdellovibrionales bacterium | reverse complement strand
ATTATAAGTGTGCTAATCACAAGTGTGACCAACACAAAAAGCGAATTGAACAGACCGATTTGTTTGCTCTTATCAAAGAGGCTTTCGAGCCTTTCAAGAAATGGACGCCAAAAGCGACGAGGGCATTCATCGAGGTCATTCACGCTTCCCTAGGAGACCTTGAGCTTTACACCCAAAAGATGACGGGCGAGCTTGCAGAGGCTCGTATGGAACTTAAGAAGCGCATTGAAATGCTGACCATCTTGAAGAACGAAGGGAAGCTGTCGCTGAGCGAATACGATGCCGCAGTGGCAGTGCCCATGAAACTTTTGGAAGACAATACCGTAGAGATCCAAGCCTATCAGGAAGCGGATCTTGCGACTTTTCAACGTGGATGTACCATCATCCAACTTTTCCAAAAAGCCTATGATTACATACAGCTAGATGGCAACGAGTTGGAAAAAGTCAAACTGATCCAAGCAGTCCTATCCAACCCGAAGTTGAAGGACCGAACTATTGGATATGAATACGAAAAACCGTTGGATGTCCTACTGACATTGACAACAGTTCCCGTATGGTGGAGGCGGAGGGAATTGAACCCTCGTCCGTGAAACTTCCGCGAAAGGGCGCTACAAGCTTGTCCGATCATTTGCGCGAGTTTGAAAGCTTCGATCGACAAAATCTTTTCAAACAGTCCGTTGTTTACGATTTGATTTCTGAAAGCCACGAAAATCTCGCAGAAATCTAGGCGACTAAGTGACGCTCATATCAGAATCATCGCCGAACTCTGAAAAAGCGTGCCGTTTAATTAAGCGGCAAAAGCGAAGTTGTCGTTTGCAACTATCATTTTGCATGTTTTTACGAGGTCCTCATACTCCTCGGCTTGCTCCCTTTGCTTTAGCGTCCACGTCGAAACCGTGTCGCCCCCAAATACAAAATCAAACTAACATAGATCACCCACTTTTCTGCAGGGAAATTTTACTTTTTAAAGCATTTCGCTGTTAAAAACGGCGCAAAAGCGCTAGAACTTGTCAGCAAATTCAAATTATTACGCTGATTCAGCGAACAATGCGGGAGCATTTATGAGCAAAAACTTTTTATCTAAATTCTTGGTTCTAAGTATTTTATCTGCATTTACTTTCAGCCAAAATGCCCTTAGCGCAGTCCCAGATTTTACCAAAACTCCTGCTGATGGAACTTATTTTGGTGACAGTATTAAAACTGCAATTCTGCAAACTCCTTGCGGAGAAGAAATCCTTCAACATGAAGTGCTGACCTATCTTTTATCCACTGGAAAACAGGTTAAACAACTTTCTGTTTCTACGGGGCACTCGATGATTTCTGTACTTGGAAAGGCATCTCCGCGTAAGATCAGAGTCTATAGGAAACAACTCGACTACCGCATCTTGCAGCTTGGAATTTTGATTCCTTCCGAACAACCTCACTCTTTGCACACCATGACTTTCAAATGTGACGCCAACGGTAACCTCGAATAAGTCCTTCTTGAAAACCTCAAGAATTCACCAGAAAAATGTAAGGAATTATTTCATTTGCTTGGTTTTCGGGCTGTTGCATTGTTCTGTGTTTATCGATCGCTAAACTTGCAAGTGTTTGATTTCGAATAAGATTTTTTTGTGGTTCCAACTTACAACCAGTAGCTCTGTCCACATAAGGGGGGCTTTATCCACCGAGTTATCCACAGAAATATTAAATAATATCTTGTTTTACTGGACCGAGGTCTGAGTTGGCACTGGACTGAGGTCTGGTATCGGCATTGATGATTTTGGCGTCGGTGACCGGAAATAATTGAATATTCAACTGGTAAACTCGCTCGCCTTTGGTCTGGCCCCGCGCCATCGTGTTGTCTTTGTTAAAAGTTTTTTTCATCTGGCGCAGTTTAAATCTTAGATCTTCAAATTCCGACGAGGTCAGTGCCATGGTCAAACTGCCGAACTCGCGCTCGGTCGGCGCATCCCTGTGCAAGCTTTCTAAACCCAACAGCATCAGCTGCGCTTGTAATTTTCTGACCAAGGCCACGGGAACTTCGTCGGCGGCTTCCATTAAATTGCGAGTCTTGACCAATTCGCCGCTGTCATTAGTGGCAAGTTCACCGGAAGAAATTAAACCTTCCAAAGAATTTTTAATTTCCTGAACCGTGGCTTTGCCGCGCAAAAGTAAAAACAATTGGTTTAAATCTGTCGTCGTGCTTTTTAAATCCGCCAATGAATACAAAACCCAAGTCACCCAGTTTGGAATTTTATCCCAGGCCTTGCGATCGATTTCCCCGCTGTTGATTTGATTTTCGACGCGGATGTCGATCAACTTTTTTAAAAACAAATTTCTTTGCGTGGGATCTTTTTCCTGCGTGTATAAAACCAACAAATTGAATTCGTCGTTTTTTTCCTTAGGAATTCCCAATGCGCGGGCAAAAATCGGAACCAAATCGCTGGAAAGATTTCTTTTGCCTTCGATAATCAGTTTTAAGTAATGCGGAGATTTCAGATTCGTCGCAACCGAAAAATCCCGATAACAATAGGGACGCAAATTATTTTTGGTTTCTTGCAGGCGGTTTTGATACCAGTCCTTCAAAAAATCTCGGTAATTCATGTATTGCGATAATTCAAAAAAATTAAGACTCATCGATTCCCGTCATCTATTTGAAGTACAATAGAATCCAACTGAACATTGCTGGGTGATCTGAAATTCAACATCAGATTGTCCACATCTTGAACGCGGATGGGGTTTCGTAAAACAATTCGGTATTTTCTAAATTCGGCGCCAATATAAAAACTGCCCTCGTAAATATTGTGAACCGATAAATCGATTCGACTGGGAACAATGCTGGCGCTGGCGCGAACTTCGACGGCGTTCACATATTTATTCCATAAATTTAAATCATTGCGCAGTTTTGGGCCTAGATTGATCCAGCCATTGTCATAGAAGTTTTGTCTAAACACGAAAAGTTTATTTATAATCCCCGGATTAGCACTGCCATCCATGGCCGCAAATGTTACGTTGATGGATTCAACATAACTGGAACCTCTGCATTGAAGTTCCACACGATCCATCGTTTTTACAGTCCTCGGAAACAAAACGACAGTTCTGCCATCTGTTACCTGCTGATCGTCCACCAATCCATCGGTGAGAATAGAAATCTCGGCCCGCCCCCCTTGACCGGGCCGAATCACAACTTCCACCCGAGCAACCCCCATTGCTTCTTGATCGGGTAATTGGAAATTCATATCGGCTAATTCAAAAATTTCGTCGCGCACCAAACGATTCACCGAAAAACTTTGGGTGATCTCGTTTGACTGTAAAATAACACCAGGCGCGGCCACAGCGTTTCCACTCGAAATAAACGCTGGCAGGATTGATAAAATGAAAAATGACTTAACTAATTGCACACTGCCTCCTTGAGTTTGCATCAGATCAGTTTTCATTTTGCGCCCAGTCCCCCTTAAATCAAGTAAGATAGCAAGTCTCGAGCCAACTTTTTCAGGGTCAAATTGACACCTGTTCCGATTTTCTGAAAGATATCCGAATGATTGCACTGCGCGAACGGACTTTGCTGCGGCAAATCGCAGCTAGTTTACTTATTTTTATGATTCTTGGAGCAGTCGCGTTGTTTTTCATCGATCAACCTCTGGCAATTTGGTTATCCCGGGATGAACTGATCAATTTTCAACTAAGATCACGCGATATCACCAATATTGCTTTGGCCGAAGTTTGGATTGGCGTGGTCATTCTGTCGCTGATCGCCTATCGATTTACCAGGATTCGTTCGTTTTTTACTTGGGCGGTGCAAGTGACGATGGCGCTGATTATTTCGGCCATACCTTTGCATTTGATCAAGTGGGTCGCGGGACGCAAACGCCCGCATCTAAGCAACGGCTTTGATCATTTGGATTTTTCTTGGTTCAACCAACATTGGCATTATCAATCAATGCCCTCGGGGCATACTCAGGTGATTATGGTTGTGGCCTTGATTTCGGCAAGCGTATATCCGCGAGCGAAATATTTGATTTTCATATCGGCAATAATTCTCGCAGCGACTCGAGTAACGACCTTACAACACTATCTGAGCGATGTGGTGGTTGGGGCTTGGACCGGTTATTTGGGCGTTTTGTTGGCCCGTTATTTTTGGCTGCGATTTGATCTAAATAAATACAGTGCCCCTGCGAAATTTTAAGTTCTCGGTTAAGGGTTTTATAATGCGGCTGAAATTGGTAGACCAAATTCCAAAAATTTTTCGAATGATCCATGTGCTTCAAGTGGCACAATTCGTGGATGATCACGAGGTCAATAATTTCTTCGCGAAACGCGATTAGTTTATAATTTAAATTAATTTTCTTTTTCGAACTGCAACTGCCCCACCGAGTGCGCACATTTTTAATTTTAATTTTCGCAGGGATCAGCTGGGTTTTCGCTATTTGAAATTCTGCTCTGTGCAGAATGATTTCTTCTGCAAGTTGGTGCAGAAATTTTTTACTGACATCAAAATATTCATCCGCACAGTCTGGTCGATCGACCCAGACGGCGTGGGGCCACAGCAGTTGGAATTCGTTTTCCGTTAAGTTCACTAATTTTTGATTCAGCAAAGTCGGCCGCAGCACAATCTTGCGCATTTTCCCCAAAATCGAAATTTCGCCGCCTAAAATGAATTTGCAAGTTGTGTCTGCCATGCTTTTCAGACATTTTATCTGAATTAAATGCTACAAACCACTTGTAATTTCAATGTAACTGAGTTACATTGCTAAAATGGCAAGACCGACTAAGGCCACAGGCATCATTGATTTGTCGTCGCTAGCCGTTAAAAATGGTGACCGCAATTGATCTAGACAGAAAAGGATAAGGTTATGAAAAAGAAAATTCAAAAGTTGTATCAGGATCATGGGTTTGGATTCACCGTGACTCTTATGAACGTGCCGATGATTGAGGTTCGAGGCGAATGGGTTCCCAACGTCAATCAAAAGGAACTGCAAGATCGCGTTTTCGAAACATTGGTCTTAAAGCCAAGTCGACTTACTGGCAATGAAGTTCGATTCATCCGATTATTTTCTAAGATGACCTTAACTCAATTCGCAGAGCGCTTTGATGTCACCCATCCTGCTGTATTGAAATGGGAACGAGCTGCTAATTTTGCAACAGGCATGAGCTGGACAACGGAAAAAGATCTGCGCCTTTTTGCACTCAACACTTTGTCTCCGAATGCTAAGGAATTCTTGGATGTGTATGAAAATCTTGTGGATGTTGCCACAGAAAAATCGCTTCCAATTAAAATAGATCTTCATAAAAAGTCTGCTTAATCGATGACAGAACAAATCACGACTTCTTTTTCGAAATTAAATCCAGATGAAATTTTACGCGGACTGGAAGTTTTAGGTTTTCGTTTTTCCGGTCTGTGGCAGCCGCTGAATTCTTATGAAAATCGCGTTATCAAAATCCAAACTGCCGATGGCGAACCTTGGATTTTAAAACTGTATCGCCCTGGGCGCTGGGGGCAAAATGAAATTCAAGAAGAACACGATTTTTTATTGGATCTAGCGGAATCTAAAGTTCCTGTCGCCAGTCCCTGGAAGGACAAGCAGGGAAAAACTTTGTGGCAGATTGGTGGATTTTTTGCCTGTTTGTTTCCTTTGCAAAAAGGTCAGCTGTGTTCCGAGATTTCTCCGGATGATTTGTATGATCTGGGAAGTTTTATGGCGCAGGTTCACGCAGTCGGTCGCAAGAAAAAATTTAAATACCGACAGTTGATGAATGCCCATGACCATCAAGCTTGGAATTATTTAAATCTTCTGCGCGGATTTGTTTACCCCGATTTAATTCACCGTTACGAAGCTTCGGCGAAAATAATTTTATCCGAATTTGAAAATTGGGTCGCGGGCGCGCGCTTACAAAGAATTCACGGGGATTTGCACCGCGGAAATTTATTGAAAACCGAAGACGATTTTATTTTATTGGATTTCGATGATTGCTGCGAAGGCCCCATCGTGCAAGATGGCTGGATGCTTTTTTCCGGCGACGATGACGAAAATGAACGGCTGGCCTGGACCGAAGGCTATGAAAATATCGCTGAATTTCCCCAGGACCAATGGTCAGGGGTGCGCTGGTTGCGCGGTTATCGAATCATCCAGTCTTCGGCCTGGATCGCCCGACGTTGGCAAGACCCGAATTTTCCTTCGCTGTTTTCCCGTTTTCGCGAATTCAATTACTGGGCCGAAGAAGTCGAGGCCCTGGAAAGACTCAGTCGTTGATCGGGTTTAGGTCAGCTTGGGTGGCAGCCTACTTTTGGTGTTAACTTAGGTAAGTTTAATTATTTTAGGTGACACCAAAAGTAGGCTGCCACCCAAGCTGCTGCCCAAGCTGGACCCCGGTCCAATTTAGCCTCAGAAATTTCGGATTAATTCCGATAGATTAGCTATGGCGATGAATCAAAATTGTGTGGTTATCGGAGTTCTGGGAGGCAAGGGTGGCGTGGGCAAAAGTATTTTTGCTGCGAACTTTGCTTGCACTTTACTCAGCGAGCTTCGCACCCAGGTTTTGTTGATCGATGCCGATTCAAAAAGCATCGGCGATCAGAACGTCATCACCGGAATTAAACCGGTAAAAACTTTGCGGGAACTTGCGGCTTCGAATAATTCTTTTTCTTCACAGCCGATTCAGCAAATTGTTTCACAACATCCGTCTGGATTATTTTACTTAGGCGCCGTTCGCGGGCCCGATGAAAAATTGGATATTCGTTCGGATACGGCAATTTCCATTCTGGAATTTTTAAGTCGACAATTTCGTTACATCGTTTTGGATTTGGGCAGCGAACTGACTCAGCTGCAATTTGCCTTGCTGGCTGAATGCACGGCCACTTTTATCGTGACGACTCCGGATGTTCTGGCGGTCACGCAAACTCAGCGCATGATCAATGATTTGTTGTCGGCCACTTATCCCAAAGACGCTTTGCAGTTGGTCGTCAATAAAACTTCGGCGCAAACACTTTCGCAAGCTGCGATTTCTGGGCAATTGCAAATGCAGCCCTTGGGAATGATTCCTCAAGATGATTTGGGCATGATTGCCAGTCTGCAGAAATTAACGCCTTATGTTTTGTTATCGGCGAAATCTCCGGTCACGCAAGCTTATGTGGATGTCACTCGTCGATTGACCGGTGGAATTATTCAGAAATTAAAATCATTAAACAAACCCAAAGCACTGACTGTGTCGGCAGATGTTAAATCAACGGCAACATCAACCAATGCAGTTGATCCCCGCACGCAAATTAAATTGCGTGTGCACGCAGAATTAATTCGCACTGCGGATTTAAACAAATTATTAGCAGAAACCAAAGGCGACGAAAGTAAACAGACCGAGCTGCGCGATAAAACCAAGCGCGAGGTCACTCAGATTTTGGACCGCGAAGCCGCCGACCTGGCCCGCGAAGAACGTTCAAAATTAATCAAAGAAATTGTCGAAGAAGCTTTGGGCCTGGGCCCACTGGAAGATTTGTTGGCCGATAATTCAGTTACGGAAATTATGGTCAACGGTTACAAAAGAATTTTTGTGGAAAAAGCTGGCAAGGTGCAATTAAGTCCCGTTACTTTTACTTCCAACGATCATTTGCGCAGAATTATCGAACGCATTGTCACCCCACTGGGTCGACAAATTAATACCTCAAGTCCTTATGTGGATGCGCGATTAAAAGATGGCAGTCGAGTCAACGCGGTCATCGAACCACTTTCCATCGACGGACCCGCGGTTACCATTCGTAAATTTAAAAAAGGTGGAGTCAGTCCAGAAAAATACATCGAGTATGGATCGATGACCACGGCCATGGTGCAATTTTTAAGAATCTGCGTGGAAAATGGAATGAACATCGTCATCAGTGGCGGCACGGGATCTGGTAAAACAACTTTGTTGAATATGCTTTCGTCTTTTATTCCTGCCAACGAACGAATCATCACAGCCGAGGACGCAGCAGAATTACAATTGCAACAGGAACATGTGGTGCGATTGGAAACACGACCCTCGTCAATGGAAGGCGCCCACGCCGTTACCATCCGAGATTTAATTAAAAACGCTTTGCGAATGCGCCCCGACCGAATCGTGGTCGGAGAATGCCGGGACGGAGCAGCCCTTGATATGTTGCAAGCCATGAACACCGGTCACGATGGGTCCATGACCACAACACATGCCAACAGCCCACGGGAATGTATTTCCAGATTAGAAACTTTAAGTTTAATGGCGGGAATGGATTTGCCCGCGCGTGCTATCCGCGAACAAATTGCGGGTGCCGTACACATCATCGTGCAGATTTCGCGTATGGGCGATGGCAGCAGAAAAATTTTAAGCATCACCGAAGTTGGCGGCATGCAGGGCGACGTTGTTACCCTGGCAGAAGTTTTTAAATTTAAAGAAACCGGATATGATAAAAATCGCAAAGTGCTTGGACAATTTCAAGCAACCGGAACTGTGCCCAGTTTTATTCAAAAACTTTCTGACAAGGGTGTAAATATTCCGCGAGAAATTTTCAGCAGCGAAACCGCGGCAGTAAAGGCCACCCCAAACACAACGACCGGCCCCGTGCCGATTAAGAAGATTGGGTAATTATGTTTGGACACGAGTGGATCATGATTCCCCTGGTTGCTTTGTGTGTCGGATTTATCGCTTATAGATTTGCCAATCCGGTCATGAATTTTTTTACTAAAAAAAGTTTGGGTAATCGCGATGAAATACTGCGTCTGATGCGTTTAATGTCGGATGATGTGAATGAAAAGAAAATTACTTATTTAATGTTGGGCATGAGTTTCGGGATGGGTTTTTTGTTTTTCCTTTTATTTTGGCCCAATTGGATCATTTCCAGTTTGTTCGGTGCCAGTGTGACTGTTGCGGGATGGAGCTTGCCCCTGGTTGCAGTAAAAATAATTTACGAGCGCCGCTGTTCCACATTTGTCGATCAAATGGTCGATGCGCTGACGATTATGGCCAACGGAATTAAATCCGGATCTAATGTTCAGCAGTCCATGCAACGGGTTGCCGAAATTATGGGGAATCCCATTTCCAAAGAATTCCAAATGATTTTAAACCAAATGCAGTTTGGTCAAAGTTTAGAAGACGCACTGTTGGATTTAGGCCAGCGCATTCCCCGCCCTGATGTGCAAATGTTTGTAACAGGAATTAATATCCTAAAAGAAACCGGCGGAAACTTGGCCGAAACCTTCGAGACCATCGTCCTAGTCGTGCGCGAACGACAAAAGATCGAGAAAAAAATCCAAGCAATGACGGCGCAGGGCCTGATGCAGGGTTTGATTGTGACCATGGTTCCATTTGTCTTGGCTATCGTATTGTATATTGTCGATCCAGCCTTTATTCGCCCAATGTTTACCACGACCTTGGGTTTATTTTTCTGTTTTCTAATTCTGGCCCTGCAAATTATTGGTGGTATCATGATTAAGAAAATTGTTACCATTAAAGTATGACAATATTTGAAAAAAAATTCCCTAAGTTTTTATTTGCAGCCCTAATTTTAATTTCCCCAAAAACTTTTGCGATTGTCGAGATGCTGAACGCCAATTACAATAACAAATGGATTGATATTGAAGTTCCGGGAAATGGTTATGAGATGAATGTTACGCGTTCTTATAATAGCCGAAGTCTATTGAATGGGATTTTTGGTTTCGGTTGGTGTTCTGATTTTGAAACTAAATTAGTTGTCACCGCAGAAGGGAATTTGCGCATTCGCCATTGCGGAGCTGGTGCGATCACGACCTATTCTGCCAAGGAAATTTCTCGTGGCGAAATTGATAAAACAATTTCCCGTATTGTTATGAAAATGAAGTCCGAAAATAAAGTTGGGCGGAACGATGCCTTTTATAAGAATTTGCAAACCGAACTTGTAGACGATGATATCAAGCGTTTTAAATTGGCCAAAGATTACGGAATCACAACTCCGATCAAGGAAGGAACTAAGTTTTTTGCCAATGGCAAAGAAGTAGAATTCGTTACTTTGCAAAAAAATTATTACGTGCGCGAATTCGGCGACGGCAATGCTCAACGTTTTGATTTGGAAGGTCGATTGATTGCCATGTATGACAAAACTGGAAATTTTTTAAAGTTTGAATACGACAAAGAACAATTGCGCGAAATCGTCGATAATTCTAATCGGAAAATGACTTTTAAATATTATCCAAATCACAAAGTTAAAACGATCAATGCGCCGAATGGTTTAAAAGCAGAATATGCCTTTTCATCTAACCTCGATGATCTTATCAGCGCCACAGATTCGCAAAACAAAGTGAACAAATACGAATACGATGATCAGCACAATTTAACCAAAGCCGTTTTTCCGGACAAAAAATTTATCACTTTAAAATACGATAAAAAGCGTGACTGGGTTATTGGATTTACGGATCGCGACGGCTGCAATGAAACTTATGATTACGAACTGTCGTCAGATGATCCAAAGAATCATTATTCGTCTGCGGTAAAGAAAACTTGCGGCAAAAATGTAGTGGCCAGCAACAAATATGAGTTCTGGTATAAAAATAAATCTGGGGGCCAAAGTTATCTGTATAAAACTCTTGCCGTGGTGGATGGAATAACGACAGAAATCATCAACCATGAAACTTTTGGTAAACCAATTTCCATACGTCGAAATTTAGATAAGGCCACTTACGAATATTACAACAATGGCTTGATCAAAACTAAGTCGACTCCAGCCGCAAATTTTACTTATGAATACGAAGATCCAATTAAAAAAGTTTCAAAGGTAAATCAGGTTTACTATAACGATAAAGGCAAAGTGATTGCGAAAAAAACCAGCGAGTTTAAATACGATGGTAAAGGTTTTGTAACTTCTGCAAAAAATAGCGATGGCCAAATGATCAGCGTAACTTATGATGATTTTGGGCGAATGCTGACAATAACCGATCAGTCGAAAAAAACTGTCTTATTGGCCTATGACGGAAAGGCGACTAAGCCTGCCCGTATTCAACGAAAAGGTTTTGGCATGATCAATGTTACTTACAAGGCGAACGGAGAAATAGCGACAGTCGAAAGTAAAGATGGTCCCAATATTGCTTTGCAAGTTGCAAGCTTGTTTAATAATTTAATTGATGTAGTTCAGCCCGCAAGTGCTGAAGTGTATCTGTAAGGAGTAGGCATGAAAATTTTAATGGCTAGTCAGTTCTTGTTTTTAACTGCGCTGTTCGCAAGCAGTCCAAGTTTTGCGGTTGATACTTCTCATACCGAAGCAGAGGGTGTTTGCACCTCTTGCCTCGATTTAACAAAACTTGGATCGTCTACACGGCTTGATGCTAACACAAATCCTTCGACCTCAACGAGGAAGTCGAGCCCTAATGATGCCACTGCTCCACCAGCAGAAAAATAATTCCACCACAAAATGCTGTTAGTATCTTCCACCATCCGCATCCCCAAATCTGAATTTCAATTAAGCTTCGCGCGCAGTTCCGGCGCCGGAGGCCAGAACGTCAACAAAGTAAATAGCAAGGCCATCTTGGTTTGGAAACCCTTGGAAAGCCGATCACTTCGTCACGATATCAAAATAAGATTTTTCCAGAAATTTCAAAACAGATTGACCTTGGAAAATGAAATCATCATCCAAAGCGATCGTTACCGCGATCAACCGAAAAATATCCAAGACTGCTATGACAAATTAACAGAAATGTTGCTGTCGGTTGCCGAGGCTCCAAAGATCCGCAAGAAAACCAAACCCTCGTATTCTTCCCGCACCAAGCGCATGGATTCTAAAAAAGTGCACGCGAATAAAAAACAGAATCGTAAACGGGTTTTGTAAACCCGCCCCTTTACGCGGCGATGGCCTTTAGCAATGAGCTTAATGTTTTTACCGTGGGATTAAACTCACGCTTATCTTCAATTAAATCATACAATGTTTGCCTGCCTAATTTCGACTTACGAACAAGATCTGCTTTACTATGAAGTCTTATCTGCGCAATAAGAACATCCTTTAGCATTTCAATATCGCCATCCATCAAGGCTTCGACCAAAATAGATTTTAACGTTTCACGATCCAGAAAATTCTCATCCAAAATTTTATGAGGATGCAAAACCACGGCCTTTGATTTCTTCAAGGATTTTTTTTGCTTTTTTAATATCTTTGTTTTGTCCATTTTTAGTTCCTCCTGCTAGCACAAAAATTATAAGTTTTCCAAACCGCGCTGTATAGATCCGTAATCCTGACTTCCATTTAAGTTCAATGATGCCATCAAAAAAATTTGTTACACCAAAATGACCATCGATCGCAATTCGATCAAGCCTGATTTGCACCTTAGCTTGAGTTTCTTTGTCTTGATTTTCAAACCACTCTTCGAAGTGATTCGTTTTCAAAACAGTGAATGCAACCTTCAACGGGCCCTCCTGGCATACACGAAGATAGTACGCTATTGCGTACTATCTGTAAAGATTTAACGTTATATTTTAGTCTTGCGGGGGGAAACTTGGCGACTACACGATTAACAAGAAAAGAGCTCTGAACTCGACCCAAATTGAGACAATCAAATTAAGACATGGCCCGCAGTTTGTAATACTTATTTATAACAAGGAGGCTCTATGAAAACCAAGGCCCTATACGCATTCAGTGCCCTGATCGTGATCTTGCTGTCAAATTTTTCGGCACACGCAGCACAAAAAACGTCATCGGACTGCCCTTACCGAAACCACGCAAGATTAACTGATGTCACCGACGTCAGAACAATTGCCGCAGTTAAGGGAAACGCAGACCGCGGACATTCGAATATTTATACGAATAAATAGACTCAAGGAGGTTTTGCATGCGTTTCAAACTTGCATTGGCTGTTTTTCTCAAATTGATATTAATTCCGCTGGTATTAAAGGCAGAGACACAGCCCGAAATTTTTTTAGATCAGTATCAAACTTACTACCAGTCAAAGCCGCGCCGTAGAAGTATAAGCTTTACGCGTGAAGATGGTCTTATGCGTATTTATTCGTCCCCCGAATTAACTTCCGCCGAATTAAAAACATACAAAGAAATGGCCGAGATCTTCTACGAAACCGATTTGCAGATATCTTGTAAGAAAAAATTGGCTTTAATTGATAAATATCAAATTGAGCTAGTCGGAGAAGACCACTCTTGCCCTGTTTGCTTATTGGCCTCTGATGCCAATGTTTTAAGTGCCTCCAAAGACAAATTTATTTTAATGCTAGAGAATATCGCCGCTGGTCCTTACAATGCCGCAACCGACAATCGAGTAAGAGAAACATTATCGCGAATACCGAAACTTCCTATTAAAAATGTTTACGGCGAAGAGCACCGCCCGATTTTAGAATTGTCTTACCAAATCTCTGACTGGAAAAATATGCGCTCAGTATTACAAAACATAAATCCAGATTCAAATCTTTTGGAATTGGTTCAAAAAGCAAATCTTGAAGACCAGGTCTTTCTTTTTATTTTGCAAATAGTTAACAAGGTTTCTACTTCACCGGTGGAATTCCAAAAATTTATTACCAACAAATCTGGCGAAGAACAAAAGAGAATACTAGAAACCCTTAGAACTATTGAACTTTTGAATAGAAGTGTCTTATTGGATTATAAAAGCTTAAGACTGCTTCTTACACAGGAAATTCTACCGCAAGTATCCAGTCTAGATTTTTTACTTTTTATAGATGTAACCAATGCTTGGTTTATTAATAAATATGTCCCAATCACTTTGCAGGGATTTAATTTTCCAGTTCCGAATTACTTCACTCAAGTTCATGATGCCGCGCAACTTATTAATGATTTCAGACCCCTGAACAAAATTCTTACAGTCGCGGCAAGAGATCGCGCCTTTGCCGAAAATATAATGAATAAGGCGTGCGACGACCTTACGTCAGTTAAACCCATTCAGAAAATTGTCGCAATAATGGGTTCAGAACATTTGGCCGGTGTTGAATATTTATTTAAAAAAGTATTTTCACAAAATCAACTCAACAGCGCCGATCTTCGAACCAATAATCAGGTTGAAAAGTGCGATCAAATGCAAGAAACAGAATATGAAAAATCTCGGTCGGTATTGTTACAATCAAACATTGAGACATCTAGAAAATTACTTGATCAGTAGAACAAAGAAATCCTTAGCTAGCGCTGAGCTTTCTGTTCTTTGCTTTTATCCCTTGTGCTGGAAAAACTTCTTTTCACAGTCGTTCCAATTTCGCCTGCCGCACGTGCACCGCCAGCTGCGGTTTGCTGGATATTTTTTGCCAGCCATGATCGCTGACCAAATTCGGTAATATGTGATTCAATCGTTTTTTCTTTCACCTTAATCTGCGCAACCAATACCAGTGCCACAGTAATAAATAAGCACTTTACTACATAAATAAGTTCGTTCATGCGCCTTCTTTCTCGGCCTGTCGTTGCCATGTGTTTAAGAAATTTCTGATGGTTTCGATTCCGAATGGTTTTGCTAAAATTTCGGTGAAATATTTTCTGTCATCCATCGGAATTAAATCAAATTCCAAAGAAGTGCAGCCTAAAATTGTTAAATCTGGAAAAAGGGCTTTGGCTTCCCTGGCGATCTGCAAACCATTTTTTTTAGGCAGCACTAAATCTAAAACCAATAAATCGGGAATGGTTTCTTTGATCAAATCGATGATCTCGCCGCCGTCGCGGGTATAGGCAACGCAAACGCCGCCTTCTTTTTGAAAACAACTTTTGAAAATTTCTGCTACAAAAACTGCGTCTTCGGCAATGGCATATCGAAACATGTTCTTAGAATATCAAGGACTCCAAAAATAGCCGAGAGAAATTCCCGCCTGGGTCTGGAGGATATTATTATCCGACGAAAGTCCAGAATAAGAATCTTTGCGTAAATCAAAATACACGTCCAGCTTGATCGCAGAATCTCGCCAGTCGGACAAATAAGTTTGGCAGATCAATCGATAAGCTTCACTTTTCTGATTAGACCCTGACAATACGTCCACCGCAGAAATTTCTTCATGTTGCCAGACACGGGGAAAGGCTTCGAAATGAATCTCGCGCAAGAAAAAGTGCGGCAATTTATAGCCCAAAGAAAACCCCAGCGCATCGGATTTTAAATTCAATCGTGTTGTGGCCGAACTGCCGACCCGAGCATTTTCAGACCAATATAAAATTTTTCCAATAAATTGTGGGCGCGATTTCGAAACCTCTTCTGCCATAATAAAACCCATCCGCGTTGTTTCATAGCGCAGGCTGGTCTGGCTGCCACCATCGCTTAAGTTTGAGGGCAGGGTCCAGAAAATGGAACCTTCGACGCCCAAATTGCTTTGATACATGACCTTGGCCGATAAACCAAATCCGGCGCTGTTTAATAAATAATTTCTTACGGCATTGGTGGAATCCGAATTAGTTGTAAAAGCACCAAAGTTTATTCCTAATTCAACAGGCCCGCGTTCTTCTGCAGGGGGTTGATCTACTGCAGCTGGCACTCTGGCAACGCTGGGTAGGCTTGCGGGACGTCTGGAATTATTGTTGCCCATGGATTTTGGCTTAGTCAAAAGTCCAGTCGCCGAATGCAACCACTGTGCTTGAACAGCTACACCAAAACAGAAAAGGATTGCGAACAGTGACCATTTCACAATTCTGTTTTCGGAATCTCAAGACCGTGTCTTGAAGTTATTGTGAACAAAGTTTAGCGTTAAGGTATGTTCTTACGACAGCTCGTGATTTTTCATTTTGTGTTGATGATTGTTACAATTCCTTTGGCAAGTTTGGCGCAGACCAAAGCACAGTCGAAATATTCCAGCGCCGAAGACCAATCTTTGAATTTCAGAAAAATCGCCATCCTGCCCGTGCAAGATAATTTATCGGGAATCTATGGTGGAAAAATTCAAGAAGCATTGATCAAAAATTACCAAGACAATCCACACTGGAGCTTAGTTCCAGAAAATCAAAAAGATGCGGATGCTTACTTGATCGGAAAAGTTGCGCGCAGATTAACAAAAATTCTTTATCATTTTGAATTGAAAAAAACTTTGCAAGAAAAACCCCTCTTTGTCGAAGAACGCGAAACCGACAATGAGACTGACCTAGAAAAAGTAACCGCAGCAGCAGTTGATGTTGTGGAAAAATTAAGACAAAAAATTCCCTACGACGGTTTTGTTTTATCCAGAAAAGGCCAACGCGTAACTTTGGATTTGGGCAGCAAAGATGGTGTCGAACAAGATGAACAACTTAGCATCGTGCATTTTTGGAAAATAAATAAACATCCAGAGCTTGGTTTTATCGTCGGCACAGATAAAGAAATTTTGGGACAAATCAAAGTGGTCAAGGTCGAAGAACATTTAAGTTTCGGAGTTGTTTTAAATGAAAAAGAACAAGGCCTTATTCAAAAGGACATGAAGATTGACCGCAGAAAATTTTCCGAATATCCAGATCCTGGATTGGCTCCGGATGGAACTCCACTGGATGGACTGAACAACCGAAAAGACCGCGATATGTTTGGCGATTCCCCAAGATTGTGGAAACCAGAAGACATCCCCCAATTTGGCGAAGTACATTTCTTAGGCGGCCTTGGCAGCGAAGCTGCATCAGCAAGTCTTATAACCAGTGGAACGCAGACCGGTTCATCGCAATTTAATCCATTCCTAAAAGTTGGCGCCGAAATGTGGTTGACGCAAAAGTTATTTTTAGGATTCGACATCGAACAATCCGTTGGAAAAATAGGATCCGTATCCACAACCTTTTCCACCAACGAATTTATTTTTGGATACAACTTGTGGATGGATGAAGCCATGCACGGAACTAAAATGCAGTTTGCACTTTCAATTTTCCAAGCTCAGTTCGGTTTCCCAGATCAAACACCGCTTGTTTATACAACCACCAATTGGAATGCAAAGTTCTTTAAGTTCAAATTGTTAACTCCTGTCACCGAAGATCAAGCATGGGAAGCCGGCGCAAAACTAAACTACGGTTTCCAACCCAGCGTCAGCGAATCCAGCCCATCCGGCGGCGGTTCAAGCGCCGTAAGAATTTTGCATTTCTCGTTACTGGGCGTAAAACACATCAGCCCAAAATGGTCCTGGCTGGCAGAACTAAATTTCCAATCCTACTCGGCCCAATTTTCAACCGACATCACCGACCGATCCCCCCCCAACGAAGCCTCCAGCCAAAGCGTGCAAAAACAGACGGTAGGATATTTCGGAATGAGCTACGCGTTTTAAAATTTGACAATGTACCCAGTGTTAGGGTACATTGATCCAATGTATCGGGTTGATCTCTCAAAAGTTGAAAAGCAGCTTAAAAAAAATTCCACAAGAGATCATAATTCGGCTGGCTAGATGGGCGAAAACCGTCGAACAGTTTGGTTTACCGGAGGCTCGAAAGGTTAAGGGCTACCATGATGAACCTTTAAAAGGGCAACGGTCAGGTCAGCGTTCGATAAGGCTTGGCCTGAAATGGCGAGCAATTTACGAAGAATCTAAATCAGGAGAACTTTACTTGATAACCATATAAGAGGTAACCTCGCATGACTACCGCACGAAATAAAAAAATAAAATATGGCCTAGCTGATTTAGAAAAAGAATACGGCACTCTTACTTTCGCACGCCTTCTGGAGGCGCACCGAAAAGCCGAAGAACTTTCCCAAGCACAAATGGCAAAAAAATTAAAAATTTCCCGCCAGAAATTAAATGACTTTGAGCATGGAAGACGATTCCCAAGTTTACGCACGGCCGCTCAATTTGCTAAAAAATTACAAGAACATCCAATGACCTGGGTTTCCGTCGTCATTGAAGAAATGCTAAGGAAAGACAACCTAGATTTCAAAGTGACTTTAGCCGCCTAGTGATGCGAAAAAATTAATCTGTAAACTAAAACATCAGCTGATAAATTTGCAGAATGAAAAGATAGAAAAAAATATTAAACGTAGATAAAAGAAAAAAGAATTTAAATTTTTGCTTAATACTTTTGAAAAAACTACCACGATGAAGAAACACCAAATAAACGATCGTTGAAATAAGCAATATACAAAAAAATATAAGTGCCTCAGTGATACCACAATGCCCAAATCGACAAGTTCCACCGGCCAAAGGTTTTTCCTTAAAAATTTCAACTCCAGAAAGTAAAGCAATCCAGATAAATTGTGCAAAGAAAAATAAAACCGCCATAGATCATAATTTATCCAGCATTTGAGATGCGACGCAATCTACATCTTTTGATTATTTTTTTTCTTTTGCAGGGTGGATGCTTTCAGGATTGCAAAAATATCCCGTAGCAATTAGGCACAGAAGTGCCATTCCCATATGCTGCCTACGACCAGGATTCGACATCTAATAATCCGTTAGAAAAATTAGTTCAGTATCCGCGACCTTTTTCAGCAACGAATTTATTTTCGAATACAATTTGTGGCCAGATTGAGCTACGCGTTTTAAGCGATTAAGAAATAATTTGCCGACAACGAAACACTCAAATAGCCTAATCTTTATGACAAAAACAAAAGCAATTATCTTAGCATTATTTTTTTCAAGCACTGCATTTAGTGATCAAATCTTTTCAGGAATGGTCAGCCTGGCGTCCCAAGCAAAAGACTCAGAATGTCAGATTGAAGGCAACCAATTGTCAGAAAAAATAAAATGCGAACTAAAATATTCCGAAGATCAAAAATCAAATTATATTGAGTTTAATTTAACCCAACTGAACCTATCAGACGTTCCAACCTGCGTCTTCAACGGGATCACTGACCCAATAACAAAAAAGCCCCACGAATTAAACCTAACCCTATTCAGCACCAATCAACTGCGACTAAGCATAGCCTCAAAAAAACCCTACGGCGGAATCGCACTATTTATCTGCAGCAGCAGCGACCGAAAAAAATCAAAAATAAAAGCCATAAACACCTGGGTAAAAAGCGACGAAACCAAAATCAAGTAATTTTGTTCCAACTGCCGATTGAGCAAGACAAGATTTCAAAGCACCAAACAAGAATTCAATGCGGGAATTTTGTTTCTCTGCGGCCTTTGAGTTTTCAAGTTCGAGTATTTTTTAAGTTCAAATTTTTTAAACAGTTTATTTTTAGACTGCAAATTTTAAAATACTCAGAGCGCTTATATTGTTATTTGCAAATACCTCAACGAAGCGGGACGCGTCCGCCCTACTGGGCGGTCGTTGGAGGGCAGGAGCCCGCGTTTTGCAAATAGCAATATAAGCGCTCTGAGTATTTTAAAATTTGCAGTCTAAAAATAAACTGTTTAAAAAATTTGAACTTAAAAAATACTCGAACTTGAAAACCCAAAGGTCCAGAAAAACAAAACCCCCGAGCTATTCACTCGAGGGTCGATAAAAAATCCTTTCAATAAATGAAAGGGAGGCGTTACATCATGCCGCCCATTCCACCCATACCGCCCATATCTCCCATTCCAGGAGGTGGCCCACCAGCGCTGCCGCCGTCTTTTTTCGGAGCTTCCGCAATCATGGTTTCAGTCGTTAACATCAGCGATGCAACCGAAGCTGCATTCGTCAAAGCACAACGAACCACTTTAACTGGATCGATAACGCCGTCTTTGATCAAGTCTGTGTATTGATCAGTGTAAGCATTGTATCCGAACGCAGCACCTTTGCCGTTAAGAACGCGATCTAAAACAATCGCGCCATCCAAACCAGCATTGAAAGCGATTTGTCGAATTGGTTCTTCGCATGCGCGTTTTACAATCGCTGCTCCATACCATTCGTCTTCAGAATATTTTGTCTTTTCAATTTTTTGTGAAGCACGCAACAAGGCAGTTCCACCGCCAGCCACGATACCTTCTTCAACCGCAGCGCGAGTCGCATTCAATGCATCTTCGACGCGGGCTTTTTTCTCTTTCATTTCGATTTCAGAAGGAGCACCAACGTGAATTACTGCCACACCGCCAGCAAGTTTTGCTAAACGTTCTTTCAGTTTTTCTTTGTCGTAATCCGAAGTTGTTTCTTCGATTTGTGCTTTGATTTGGCTGATGCGGGCTTGGATTGCAGCTTTTTTGCCATTGCCATCAATGATCGTTGTATTGTCTTTGTCGATCACGATGCGTTTTGCAACGCCCAGATCAGCAACAGTTGCTTGTTCCAATTTTTTTCCAAGATCTTCAGAAATAACTTCGGCACCAGTTAGGGCAGCGATATCTTCCAACATTGATTTTCTGCGATCCCCAAATCCAGGAGCTTTCACAGCAGCAACGTGTAAGGTTCCGCGCAATTTATTTACAACCAAAGTTGCAAGCGCTTCGCCGTCAACATCTTCTGCGATCAACAATAATTGACGGCCTTGTTTGGCAACGCCTTCTAAAATTGTGATCATGTCTTTCATGTTCGAGATTTTTTTATCGTAAACTAAAACGTAAGCATTTTCTAAAACGGATTCCATTCTTTCCGCATTCGTTACGAAATAAGGAGACAAATATCCGCGGTCGAATTGCATGCCTTCGACTGTGGTCACTTCGGTTTTAGCAGTTTTGCTTTCTTCGATTGTGATCACACCTTCGCGTCCGACTTTTTCCATCGCATCCGACAACATCTGACCAATTTCTGCGTCATTGTTGGCAGAGATCGCTCCGACTTGAGCAACTTCGGTCGAACCTTTGACCGGTTTCGACAAAGCCTTTAATTCTGCAACAACTGTTGCAACAGCTTTATCGATTCCACGTTTGATCGCCATTGGATTGTTTCCAGCAGTTACAATTTTAGCGCCTTCGCGGTAAATGGCTTGAGCCAAAACTGTTGCAGTTGTTGTTCCGTCGCCGGCTTCGTCATTGGTTTTAGAAGCAACTTCTTTCACCATTTGCGCGCCCATATTTTCAAACTTGTTTTCAAGTTCGATTTCTTTGGCAACCGTAACACCGTCTTTGGTGATCATTGGTGCGCCGAAAGATTTTTCGATCACAACGTTGCGACCTTTGGGTCCCAAAGTTACTTTTACGGCATTTGCCAATACATTCACGCCTCGTAAAATCAGCGTGCGGGCATCTTCTGAAAATCTAAGTTCTTTTGACATTTTAAATACTCCTTTGCGCAGGCCCTTGTGGACACTGGCTTAATTAAATTAATTATTGTTTAGTGAAAAATTCCCAAAATATCTTCTTCGCGCATCATTAAGAATTCGTGGCCATCCAGTTTTAATTCTGTGCCTGCATATTTGCTGAACAAAACTTTGTCTCCGGATTTGACTTCCAGGGGCAAGGTTTTGCCATCTTCAGTGATGCGACCTTTGCCGGTTGCAACGACTTCACCTTTTTGTGGTTTTTCTTTGGCTGTGTCGGGGATGAACAATCCACCGGCAGTTTTTTCTTCTTCAGCCATTCTTCGAACCAAAATACGATCATGTAGAGGACGAACCCCAAGATCAGTTTTTGCCATTAATTCCTCCTATAAGTTTTGTTAATTTGTAATGGTCACTGCTAATATGGAACCCCCGCCTTGCCTGTCAAGCGCCAGCGTCGAAAGTATTTTTTTTTGATATTTTTATATGCCGGTTACTGGGGCAAACAGCCTAAATAAGCTATCGATCCGGGCTGTTTCGGGTTCAACATCGGCGCTCGATACGCGTCGGCAACCAAAGGACCTGCTCCATTCTGGATCTTAAAGCTGTTCCAATTCGAACAAAGCACAGCGTCAGCCGCGGCCAAAGACGCCGCAAAAGAGCTTTTTGGATTCGAAAGATTGAACATTTTGTCTTCGAATTGCTCTAGGTCACCCATCAAACGTTCGGCAATTTGCTGGGCAAACTGAGAGTCTTCCCCGCTGCGGGTCAGATAGGTAATGTGCTGACAACCCAAAGCTTTCAAAACCACCGTTGGGTGCAGATCCGACCAACCACCAAAGGACAATGCCACGTCCCAAGAACCCTTGGGATCAATTCGCAATGGCACATAGCCCGACAAACCAGGCTCTGCCGGCGAAGCACTTAGCACTTCAAACCATGTAGCTGTCGGCAACTGCATAAATCTTTTTGATTTGTCTAAGTCCGCATAGGCAAAGGATTTATCCTTTAAGACATGCGAAACTTTGTTTAAATCCGCGGCCATTCCAAAGTATCCAAACTGAACATCGGCAGTTTGAGGGGCAAGTGCTGCGATTGGTTTTCCACTGTCGAAATTTTGTTTTTGCTCGATATACAATTTCGCCAAATCACCGGTTACCACCGAAGTTGAAATCAGCGAGTGAAGCCTGGCCCCGACATTCCACTGAATGCTGGAACGATATCCCGGCTGTTCGCTGGGTTTGTCCATGCGATAACTTTTGACGATTTCTGCAAGTTCAGTTTCGCACTGAGGTTTTTCTTGGACAATTTCATCCCAAAGTTTACCTTTGGAATTTTTCGAGCATTCATCCATCCATGCAAAAGATTTTGCACGAGTTATTTTCGAGGCTTGCTCCAATGAAAGAAAATCCCCCAATCGACCAATGGCTGCGGCCAAAGCTGGGAAAGAAATAAATCCGTCGCGAACAAAAATCGGCGTATCTGTTTTTGCATTGTATTTGCCAAGTGCATCTGCGGATTGTTTTAAGTGCTCAACTTGTAAGTTGAGTTTTGCAAGGGCTTCTGGCTTTGCTGCACCGCTGGCTTTTTCAGCCTTTAAACGATTAATGGTTTCTTTGATCGCTTGGACTGCTGGGCCGAAAAAAATTTTACTATCTTCTAAGACCCGCAAGGCTTTGGTTAAATCCGCGCGATAGACTAGGACTTCTTTCATAAACTTAGGATTGTTTATTATTTCAATCAGATCCCCGACCTGATACTTGGCTTTTTGAATTTTTCCGAAATTTAAAATTTCTTTGACCGCCAACCATTCTTTGTTTTGCGATTCAGCATTTAAAATCCCCTGAACGGATTTCATTAGAAAAGACATTTTTTCAGGTGTGGCCGCAGGATACTGCGCGATGTTCTCGATTAAAAAACTAGTGATGCTGGCGGAACTGCCGCCAGCCACTGCCGAGGGCTCTCCGAATTCTTCGATGCTGCGGGCGACTGCCCCCCAATGCGCAGGTTGCAGTTCCCCATTTCCGCGAATGGCCAGACAACTTGTCAGTGGCGCATCTAGCACGACTTTGGCCTGGGTGTTCAATGCGAAAATCAGTGGCAAAAAAGCAAAAATATTTTTCATCTGCAATTCCTTTTAAAAAAGCCCGTGGGGAACTTAAACCTAATCTATCTATTATATAGACAGTCAATTTAGCAAATTTAATCCGGCTTTTGAAAAATTGTCCCAATGTGAAACAAGTTCGGCTGCAATTCGCAAACATTGTCGAAAATAATGACGACCGGACCTTAAGAGCGACCAAATTTTTGACGACAAAGAGTTAGATAGTTTTGTTTGAAAAAAGGAGATTTCATGTCGGCAATTAATTGGGACGAGTTCGATCACATCCACGTCATTAAAAAATTAAGAGAAATTCTAGGCACTTGGTGGAACATCGATGTTCTATTCACCGACGAACGCGGAGTTTTAAAAGGATTCAACGAAGAAAAAGGCGGATTTAAAAACCCCAGCGTGCCTTTTTTATTAAAAAAAGATGTGGGGCCCCAGGCCTTTTCGGATTTGGTTGCTCAAATTGTCGCAGATTTACGCCAAACGAATAATCGTTTTGGTTTACGTAAATGGGATTTAGCCGGCTGGGATGTCGGAGTATTTCCAATTTGGATCGAAAATGATTTAGTTGGCTGTGTGGTTGGTTGCGGATTTTTTAAAGACTCCGCCGACGCGCAAAGATTGCAAGAAGTAAAAGAACGTCTGTCGGTTTTGGGCGCCTCTGCTGATTTAATCGATCGCTCTGTGGCCAAATTGCAATATGTTGACGAGGCCAATCGTCAGCACTTTTGCGAACTGTGTGAATTGGTTGCCCAAGAAGTAGTAACTTTGCATGTGGAAATTTCTTCGCGCGAAAATCGCATCACTGAATTAAACAAAGAACTAGGTAATCGTTTTCGTTATGACAATATGATTGGAAAATCTAAGCCCATGCAGTCTTTGTATGCGCTGATGGATAAAATCAAAGGTTCTGAAACCACTGTGCTGATTCAAGGGGAAAACGGAACTGGTAAGGAATTGATTGCAAAATCGATTCACTACAATTCATCCAGAAAAGACAAAGCCTTTGTTATTCAGAACTGTTCGGCATTTAATGATAATCTTTTGGAAAGTGAATTGTTCGGTCACATGAAGGGTTCGTTTACTGGCGCCGTCAAAGACAAAAAAGGTCTTTTTGAAATGGCCGACAAAGGAACTTTTTTTCTGGATGAAGTCGGCGACACTTCGCCACAAATGCAGGTGAAATTACTGCGGGTTTTACAAGAGGGAACTTTTACTCCGGTTGGATCAACAGAAATGCGCAAAGTCGATGTCAGAATTATTGCGGCGACGAATAGAAATTTGCGCGAAATGGTTGAAAAAGGAACGTTCCGGGAAGATTTGTATTACCGATTAAACGTAATCAATATCCGCGTGCCTTCGCTGCGCGAACGCAAAGAAGACATTCCTTATTTAGTGGATTATTTTTTACAAAAAAATCACGAGGCCAATCCGGATGTTCCTAAAAAGACCTTGGCCAAACGCGCATTGGAAAAATTATATGACTATCCATTTCCAGGTAACGTTCGAGAATTACAAAACGAAATCGAACGCTTGATTGTTTTATCGGGCGAAGATTCCAAACTGCAAGCTGAACATTTGTCAGCGAAAATTTCCGAAACTGCGGACAAAGCCAAAGTTCAAGGCGCACGTCTGCACGGAAAACTAAAAGATGCACTGGAAGAACTTGAACGCGATATGATTCAAGAAGGCTTGCGCAGAACTGGATGGAACAAATCCAAGTTGGCAAAAGAACTTGGCATCAGCCGCGCCGGTTTAATTATGAAAGTTGAAAAATACGATCTGGATAAGCGCAAACTAGCTCGGTAATTTCCGAGCTGCTTTGTTTTAAAATGCCGGAACTTTAAAAAAGAACCTTGGGCCCTTCAAGTTAAGGGCTTGCCGAAGGCCAATTTTAGCTTAAACCATTCAAAGTCTAAATTTTAACCCACACAATACTATTCATAAATTTTAATTTACACATTCCAAAGTCTAAATTTACGCAGGCAAATTAATTAATCCCGATCGCGATTGTGCTTACCACAAAGCAGCCGCAAATTTTCTTGCGAGCTATCGCCCAGATGTCGAAACGGAACGATGTGATCCAGCTGAATTTGGTAACGAGATTCACATTTTTTCTGACTATTGCGATCGACAAACTGACAACAACCTTGGTCGCGCTGCCAAACAAGTTTTTTTACTGAAGCCGAGATATAGCGAGATCGCCTCGGGCCGGGTTTATTTTGTGGGTATTTTTCCGAGGCGACGGGATTCGGTTTTTCTTTTGAGTTTTCTTTTGAATCTTCGGATAGAGGTTCGGCGCCGGCAGTGCTCGCATCCTGTTCGACCTGAGAAGCATCTGTAGATTTGCTGTAATTGGATTTTTCTCGAGCTGATTTATTTTGAACAGATTTGCCTTGAAGCGACTTATCTTGAACGGATTTATCTTGAACGGATTTTTTATTAGCAAACTGTCCATGCAGTTTTTCAACCATAACTTTGAAAAATTGTGCCTGGGTCATATCAGGATTCTGGTGCGACATCCAAAGTTTCAGTTCATCGATTTTTTGTTTGGTCTCGGTATCGATTACAAAACGAAGCTCCGTTAAATTTTCAGACAGCACTTTTTCTTGTTCCTTGGATTTTAAACAAAGCTCGGGGGCCAGTTTGAATAATTCTTTTTCTGCTTCGCGCGTAGACTTATTTTCCAGTTTTTTAAAGAGCTCAGTTTTTTCCGCAATCGAAATCTTCTTGCCAGAATCACTGGCTTTCTTGTTTAAGAAATTCTGACCCTGGGAAACAACCGAAAGACTTAAAGATTTGTCGGCAATTTTTTCCCTTAATTCCGGCATTTCTGAAATCGCACGAGCTGCTTGGATTCTGCGCATAGCCGAAGACGGCTCGTAACCCAAATCTTTGGTCACAAAATCGAACAGAGAACTAAATCCTAATTTTAGAAAAGTCTTTCTTCGATTGATTTCGGCAATCAGTTCGATCACTTGCAAAGTTAGATCTTGTTCGTTTTTCGATGCTTGTCTGATTTCCGCGATAAGTGCGCTGTTATCCAGGGATTTGAAGGATTTATCTTTCGACAAAGGTTTCTTCTTGGGACGAAGTTCAGGCCAAGATTCCAATTGAACTTCTTTCGAGTAATCATATTCTTCCAACACATATCCTCATTTCTACTTCAAGATCGAAGTAGAAAAAACTTATCACAGGTTTTTAAAATGCAATTTTTCGAGTTTCCCGAAATCGTGAGTGCACAAATGAAACTTCATTTTAAACGCACGAACTGGACGAACAGAGCAAGCTTATGAAAAATAAGAAAAAACAGCGTCCTGGCAAAAAATAATTTAAATTAGGCGTATTTAATTACTAAGAAAACTCGTCAATAATTTTTATTTTTCAACGCGTGCTGCGGTGTAAAATGCATGGCCAATTTTTATAACTAGAGGCAGAATTTAAGCGCGATTTTTGTGGAATTAAGCTTGGTCTCGGGATTGGATTTCCTTTTCAATTCATCTGTAAGTGGTTCGGCGCAGGCAGCGCTCTCATTGTATTCGACTTAGGAATTCGTTAATTCGATCGACACCGCCGACATTTCCCGTGCTGCAAAGAAATGATTTTAGATGTGCCTTTTGGAAAAGAAAAATAACTTTTTCGTAAATTTTTATCGCGATACTTGTGGGTTTTATCGCTGTCCTTCCGACCCGTCGATTTGGCGGCCTTCTGTGCGAAGGAACACAAATCAATTCTAATTTACAAAATGGCTAAATGAAAATCGATTTAATGTTTTTTTCGTGCTATCGATCCTAATATGAAAAAAATATTTTTAATCGTTGCTTGTTTATTTTGCTTTGGCTGTGCCAGTGTTTACACTCGTGTGCCGACAGGTCGCTTTGATTCTCCGGAAACGCCGGGCGAAAATTTGCACAAGCGCCTTGGTTTTGGTTTGGGCGGAACTCATGAGGTAACCCTAGTCAGTGATGCATCTGCTCGCCCGCCGATTCTAAACAATGCAAAAACAACAACCACAACCGAAATTCCTGTGCGCTTTTCGTTGGGATTTACTGACCGAATCGAAGCCGGCGCCCGCTACGGAATATTGACCGGCATTGCAATGCTGTTTGGAAAATTTCAATTTACCGGCGATCCCGCCTGGCGCGCCAAAGAAGGAAATTTTTCCACCAGTATTTTTGCTGCAATCGGCGGAAATGAAAACAATAACAAGGGCGATCAAAACGGAACCTTCGGGCCCGGAGGCTATCCTTGGACTTCGAAAGTTACGACGACACTTGCTGATATTGCTTTGATCTTAGGGTATCGAGTTAATAATTATTTTTTAATTTTCGGTGGACCCTTCGCCACTTTTTATACTTACAAAGGCAGCATTAACCAACAAGCAACGGCCGATGGCACTTCGCCTGCGGCTGATTATCCATTAAATGGCAGTGGCCGAAACACCGGCGCGAACTTGGCTTTTCAGCTGGGGAAACCCGCTGGATTTTCTCTGACCGTCGAAGGCACTTATTCTACTTTCGATTGGTCTTCGGCATCAACAGCTCGTGATCTTCAGGGAGGATTGCTGTTTGAGTGGGGACTCGATTGAAATAAAATCCTGACTGACCAAATCCTGATCAGTCTTTCCTGCGTCAGTTGCCGTTTAAATCCCTGCAGGGGCTGGCACAAATCTTGGAATACCTGTTTTCAGGAGTCTGGGGTGATTCCGTCGCCAAGGGGGTATTTGTGAAGCATTCATCCGTAGTTAAACTAATCGATTCGGTTACACCAAGCATCGAAAGCAAATTTGGAATTAAACTAAGTTTGCCTAATATGTGGGTGGTCGAAGATGAAAATGAAAATTTGGAAATAAAAAAAAATCAGTTGCCCATTTTTTTTAATGGCCAACATAGTTTTTCTTTGCAGATAACTGGGCAAAGTGAACTTGGGGAAATCGAACGCCTGTCGATTCAAGATTTTATCGAAACTGCCTTGGCCCGACGCATGAGCCGCGCCGATCTGGAAGATACTTTGGAAACTTTGTTGAAAAAAAATAATATTCCTTATCCATTTCAAATTTGGGACATGCAATGGATTCATTTTCCGGTCGAGCTTTCTTGGAAAGAAAAATATAAAATATCTGCTTTGATTCACGAAGCTTTGGGAACTTGGGGATTTATCGAATATTCCAAACAAATGGATTTATTAAGCGGTGGACACATAACCATTTGGCTGCCCGAGGTTTCGGAAATGCCTGCGGCAGACCGCTCGAAACTTTTGCGTCAACGTTTGACCTTAAAACCTGAAGATAAAGACCAGGCGTTCTTGATTTCATGGGGAGCTTTTGACAACATCAAAGGATGACCCAATCGCAACTGCGCAGTTTTGCCGAACGATCACTGCCAACTAAAAAATTTGAAATTTTACCACTTGCCGGGGACGCATCCCCGCGCAAATATTTTCGCGTGGTCGATGGCGAACTGACTTGGGTTTTGATGGAGTGGGAAGCCTTTGATCCCGAAACATCCCCGTTTATCAGTATACAAAAACATTTTGCCAAAAATTTTGTGCATGTTCCTGAAATCTTAGATCTGGATGCGCAGCACGGATTGATGTTGCTGGAAGATCTGGGCGATTTGACTTTGGAAAGAAAATTTTGGGAACGCCAAGAACCTGAAACCTCGATTCCTTTTTACGAATTGGCCTTGGATGAACTTTTTAAAATTCATGGCGCTGCCAGCGAGAACAGTGCCGCCGGCCAGAAAAAAACCTCCTGCGTGGCCTTTGATGTAGCCTTTGATACCAAAAAACTTTTGTGGGAAATGAATTATGCTTTGCAAAATTTGGTGTTGGGCGTTTTGGGATTTTCTTTTAAATCTGAAAAAGCTAAAAAAGATATCGAAGATTGTTTTTTGTCGATCTGCGATTATTTGTCCAATCAACCGCGTCGAATTTGCCACCGCGATTATCATTCCCGCAACTTAATGCTGAAAAAAGGCAAAATTTTTGTCATCGATTTTCAGGACGCTCGCATGGGCCCGCTGGCCTACGATTTGGTCAGTCTTTTTCATGATTCTTATGTGGCCATTCCCGAAAGCATGGAAAGAACTTTGCTGAACACTTATTTGGCACAAGCTAAAATATTTATGCCGGCGGGAAGTTTGCAAGATTTCGATCGCAGCTATCAGGTGCAGAAAATCCAACGTGTATTTAAAGCTTGCGGAAGTTTTTCAAGTTTTTATCAGGAACGTGGCGATCGTCGTTATCTGAAGTATTTAACGCCCAGTTTGCAGAAATTATTTTCAGCTTTGGATCAATTGCCGGAAATGTCCGTTTTAAAAAATCTACTGGTCGATTCTGGTGCTTTTGAAAAGAATTACCTAAGCTTATGAAAGCCTTTTTATTCTGCGCCGGTGAAGGCCGAAGATTCCGCCCCCTGACCGATCAGATTCCAAAACCCGCAATACCTTTTTTAACTTTGCCTTTGGGTTTGTATCCACTGTTTTGGATGAAGCAATTTGGTTTTTCAGAAATTGGAATTAATTTATTTCATTTGCCGAAGAAAGTTCAAAACGCTTTTCATTTGTATTCCGGGAAATTGCCGCCATTAAAATATTTTTTGGAAGAAAAACTTTTGGGCAGCGGCGGTGGTTTGAAAAATGCTGAAAGTTTTTTCAACACGGAATCGGATTTTTTTATTTGTAATGGGGATTCGGTGTTTTTTCCTGATAAAGAAAATCAAATCAAAGATGCTTTTCATTTTCACCAAACATCAAAGGCTATGGCGACCCTACTGGTCATCAGACATCCCGAGGTCGGAACTAAGTTTGGTGCCATTTGGACGGATCAGAATAAAAATATTGTGGGTTTTGGAAAAGATCGGCCGGCGGTTGCGACAGAAGCTTTTCATTATATTGGCGCCGCCTGGATGAATTCAAAAATTCTTGAAGGCGTTGGCCCAGGTCACCAAAATTTATTTGAAGATTTAATGTCCAAGCACCCACCCGAGAAATTAAAAATCATGGAAGTTTCTGGCTTGTGGTTTGAAACTGGGAATGAGGCTGATTATTTACAGGGAACTGAAAACAGCTTGCAGCTGCTGGCCTCGGGCCAATTAAATAATTTAACGGAAAAGAAATTCCTGGAATCCGCTCTGGATTATTTTGCGCCGAACTGGGAACTTAAAAAATCCGCAAATAAAACCTTGCTGCTTGGTCCAAAAGCAAAGTGCAGTCTAGATCAAGTGGAAAATTTTGCTGTCGTCTGTGCGGACATCACGGTTCCAGAAAATATTCCTTTGGACCGGGCGATTATTTTAAAAAATAATTTTTCGAATAAGCTAAAAATTTCGGGAATAAAAAATTAACAACTAGTTTGCGGTTCTTTGATTTTATGGACTGAAACTGCCTTTGCGGTCTTCGGCTTGATACCGGCGGTTCATCATGATGAAAATATCGTCTGAGGCCACGCCGATTAAATCTCCGTTTAGGTTTTTGGATAATCCTTGGGTGGATGCGGGATCGCGCAAAGCTTCGCGCAGTGCGGCTTTCTGGGCGTTCGCAAAATTGTCTTCGGGATTTTTTACTGCGGCCAATGCTCCGCCGCCGCCTTCGGCAAACCCGTTGCTGGCCGTGGATGCTCCGATTTTACTAGAGGCATCTTTTTCTAATTGCGCAGCTTTGTCTAAACTTGCTTTCAATTGTTCTGGTGTTACGCCGCTATTTGCAAGCGAAGCAGCACTGCCCAGCTGGCTGCTGTAAATGGATTTTCCGTCAGGCAAAGTAATTTTTTTTCCATCTGGACTGACACTGATTCCAAGATTTCTTAACGAGGCTTGTTGTGTCGGAGTTAAAAACCCCGCGCTGCCGGAAGGAGTTTCGTTGTCTACATTAAATGGTGTCGGTGGGGTTGTTGTTCCGCCTGGCCCGCCGCCACCGCAGGCGCCGGCTTGTGCTGCACTTAAACTGCAGTTGTTTGTTTGCGTTTCCGCTGCACCTTTGTTGACTCCACTTTGTGCTAAACTTGCCAACCCCATAAAGATCATCACTGCTGCTTGTGCGCAGCAGGTGCAACCAGGCTGACAGGTTGTTGGTAAATATGCACCGTAGGCTGTCATGCCGATTCCAACTACTTTCGCGATTGTCGCTGCGGAATTATTACTGTTACTGGCGTTACTGGCTGCTTGGTTTTGTGTGCCACCCGATCGATAGCTTGCAGCGCTTGTTGCCGCCGCGCGTGTCGCCGCAGCACTGGCCGCAGTGGTCGAGGCCGCATCGTTTGGATTTCCCTGAGTATAAAGTCCATTTACTTGTGTATAAGTCTGTGCGAAAGCACAGTGTGAAGAACTTAATAAACTTAAAATAAACAATGCATGTTTAATCATGGTCTTCCTTTAGTTTGGTAAAAGTGATCCGCGCACTTGCGTATAACGTTCACTAATTTTTTGCCAATTGTCGCGGCCACCGGCACCGGTGACTTCTACTTTTGTGGGTGCTTGAAAAGATCCTGGGGCGCGAACTCCCAATCTTGCTGCGATGGCTTTGGGTTCATTGTTTCCCAATGCACCGTAACCGCCTCCGCCGCCGCTGCCGCCACGTTCGCCTGATAAAATATTTCCGTTTAAACCTGTTCCCGCTGCGCCACCTTTGGGATCTGCGCCTTGTCCCGCCAGTGCTCCGGCACCTGCTGTTCCACCAAAACCTGTTGGTGCAGAACCGGGATTTCCTTTTCCACCGGGAGCAAACGCAGTATCGCCACCGAAGCCAACTCCGCCACCGCCATCGGCGCCGGGTAAAGTTGTTGGTGCTCCGGAATTAAATCCATCATTGTTTCCAGAACCTGGTGGGCGAAACGCCAAGGTCGGCGAACAACCATTTGCTGTCGGAGTTGCCGCGCAAACGCAAGCTTGAGTCAAAGCGTTTGCGGGATTGGTGCAATCATTTACGGGTGTTCCCGCGGTCGACAATTGTTCGCAACTTTTGGAATTCAAAATTGCACCCACCATTTGCAGCGAAGACATCATCGCATTAGTAAGTTGTTTGCTGAATTGCTGTTGGCACTGATTCAGCAATGCGCCGGTGGTGTTACCGCTGCCGCGCATTTCGGTGTTGATGGGTTCGCTTAATCGAGGTTTTAATTGCGTAATAACTTTTGCGGCATCTTTGCACTGTTCACCAGGGGAATCTGGTAGTTTTAATTTATTGATAGCCTCAAGTGCTGCCTGAGCTTTTGTCTTCACATCACCACAAGAACTTTTGCATCGGGTTTGCGAAGTCGCGCAGGCCGCTGCCATAGCGGTAACGCCGCCATTTAAAAGTTCACTGATCATATTCATAGTTTTACAAGTGCTTTCGGTTCCAGATGCCCCGGCAAGTCCTGACATTAATCCACCAGCTCTACTTACAGTGCTGAGTAAATTGCTGTTGCATCCCTCGATACACAAACTTTGCGCGCCTACTCCAGCTTGACGGCATCCATCTCGCGCAACTTCCATTTCTCGAACAGTAGCTTGCACGTCAGAAAAATTTACTGCACATCCCTTTAAGTCTGTCGTGCCCTTTTGAATAATGTCATAAATTTTTCCGGCAATATTAGGCTCATCCAAAGTTTCAGTTTTAATACAAGCCTGCCCGCTGGCCTGATTGCTCAAATTATTTCCCTGGTTATAAATTCCCGAAGTATTAATAGGCTGCTGCCCAACAAGTTGAGCAAATGCAAATTGGGGAAATCCTAAACTAATAAAAAATATAATTTCTCTTATTTTCAAGCAAATCCCCCGTCTTATTATTTTCGGCGATTTCCCAATGAAACGGAAGTCAGCTTCTCAAAATAAGGCGCCTTATTTTGAGAAAAAGGTGCCAGCCTACTTTTCCGCCGACTAGGGTGGCAGCCACCTTTTCCGGCGGAAAAGTA
>JBBQHD010000016.1:0-33476 GCA_038323665.1 Bdellovibrionales bacterium | reverse complement strand
GGTGGGCGGTTTGCAGTTGTCTGAAACCGGTGCGGATCTGGCCGTGGCCGCAAGTTTAATTTCTTCTGATTTTCAGAAGCCTTTGCCAAAACTAGGCGTCTTTGTCGGCGAAATTGGTTTAACCGGCGAAGTCCGCGCAGTTTCCCTGATGGAAAACCGTGTGCGCGAAGCCATGAAATTGGGATTCACCGATTTCTTCCTGCCCCACGGTAATCGCAAATCAGTGGAAGAATTTTTGACGCAGAAAAAATTACGCTTTCATTTTTTGCGCGAGTTGTTTGATTTGAAACGGCATCCGATCTTTCGCTCGGACGCTCCAGCTCGCAGTCAGAAGAATCTGGATTTGTAGATTTACTATTGACCTGGCAATTGTGGAATATTACCACCCGATAAATAATTTCTGACCGACTTATAAGGATCACTGGTTTCATTTCTGGGATCTTTGCTGTAACCAAAAGCTTGTTGAGGGCTAACTCCGTCACCAAACTGTCTGCGGCCTAAGCTGTCGTAGATAAGCCCATTCAAAGCGGATATTAACGTCTCAAATTGAATATGCCTAGTCAGGCTGGATTGCGAAAAATTATAAATTCTAAACTCTTTGATGACCTCAATCGATTTATTCATAAATTTATTTACGTCTTGAGCATGGTGGAATCCAGCTCCTTGACTTAAATAGAAATCGGAAAGTTTCGCTCGGTTCAACTGCGCATTGATAAAGCCTAAAAGAAATAATTCTGCATCTTGATTTTGAATCACGCCTTGTTCAATTGCAGCTTTGATGGTCTTAAATGTTTCTTTGATCGGAAGTTCCGAGTAAGAACTTATCGAAACCAATTGAGCCAATAAATTTCCACGGCCATTCAGATATGCCTTGCGGAAAGCCAGCAAAATCTTTTGCAAAAACGTAAAGTTCCCTTGTTCTGCTTGCTCAAAAGATGCCGTGATCAACAGGCTGAATAATTTAGAAACTTCAGATCCGCCGTATAATGGTAGATTTTCAATAACCTTTTCAAATAGTTGCGTCAAAATCACTGGGTTTAATTTCTTCGAAATGAATTTGTCATTAGAGATCAAAAAACTTAAAACGCGCGCAGTATTTTTAAATTGAAGGTGCTTTCCGCTGGCTAGACCTTCAATAAAGAAATGAAACTGATGGATATCTTGCTCGGAAAGGCTTGAAAAAAATTGAGCTCGTTTTTGATCAAACGTTCCTTCTTGTTCATGCATTTTAAGAGAAAATTCATAATGGGCTTCAAGGATGCGATCGATGGTTGATTCAGCTTGCCGCAAAGAATCCACTCGATTCAGTGATTGCAAATATCCCTCAAGATGGGACAGCATTACGTCTCTTCGTGCTTCGATAAGACGACGATACCGATCCGCTGCGGCAGGATCAGATAACTTTGCATCTGCGACTATTGTGCGAATTGTGGCAGTATTCATTGTTCGCAAACGACTTAGAAATTCTTGAACATCGACCGAATCTAATTGGTGCCAGGGGCTGGTGCCTGTTTGCAACTTAAGTCCTGCGGATTCCATAATCTGTTGAATGTTTTCATTGGGCGAAAGTTCATTGGCAAGCTTCGTTTCACGTCCATTTTCGAAAATAAATTCTCGATGCTGAAGTGACTTTGAAAAGTCGAAAATCAGTTCGCGTCCCTCGTTATATTCTGAGATTAGATTTTTTCCGACCAAGGCAGAAAGCAAGTATAGTTGTCTTTTCTGTTTTGCTTCCATTTGTCCTGGTGCATTTTGTTCCGGCTGCTTGTATCCATATTTTTCAAGACGTAAAACGAAGCGGGAATTTCCTTCCTGAACCACGCGCGGCTCGGAAGTGGGAAAACCAAAATAGATTGCTATATTCGCACCGATAACTACGGAGGCCTCATTGCCTTCATCAGCCAAAGAATAGGGACGCTTTCCCCATACAATATTAGTTTTTGGATCCTTAAGAATTTGCGTCTGATTTTCACCTGCAATTTTGTAATAAGGTTCATTGCGCTCGAATTGCAAAGCTTCTTGCGGCTGACTTCGCTGTGACTGAAATTGATTTGCCTCGGACCCTATTCCCAATACACTTTTGGCTTTTTGCCAAAATCCCAGCTTAGCTGCTGGCTTAACTTCTTGAACAGAAAACAAATTTTTGCAGACATCTTGCGAAAATACCAATTGCGGAATTAGAAAAATAGTTGGGATTAAAATAAAGCTAAACGCTTTTGTTTTCACAACTTATACCTGAGCAAGATTCATACCAGTCGCGAGTGTTCCTTGAGCATGCCTACTCGAGCAGATTGCAAAGATTCCCCAAGGGCCTTTTATTGTTAGCAGGTGCTTAAAAGTTTTTCGGTGATCGCGGGCCATGGCTCCACGGCAGTTATCGTTTCATTCTGAGACCCTGGTTCGGGATTTGAACTCCAGATGCCTTAACTGCTAAACGCGTTTCTTAATTTCGCGGTTCAGTTCAGCTTGCATTTGTTCTTGAATTTCCGACGCAAGATCGCGTGCCAATTGCAAATCTTTTACTGCCTCGGATTTATATGGCAATTCAATGGGCGGCAAAAATCTGATTTTCCATTTTATGGGCAAAGGAATTATGTTCAAGGGAATGGGAATCAAACTGCCTTTTAAAAATTTCGTTAATTTATACTGACTTAGATTAATACTGGTTTCTTCGGCGCCGATAATTAAGGTTGGAATAATTGGCGCGCCGGTTTGCAAAGCCATGCGCACAAAGCCGCGTTTGAATTCCTGCAACTGATACATTTTTTGCGAGGATTTAAAATTTCCAGCTTCGCCTTCGGGGAACAGCACGATCAAATCATTTCGGTTTAATCCATAAATGCCATTTTCATAAGTTGCTTTGAAAAATCCCAATTTTTCTGCCACTTGGGTGGTCCACTGAATGAAAAACCAGAATCCATGAGTCAGCACCCGCGGAACTCGCTTGCGATCATGGATCAGAATATGCGACAAGATCATGGCGTCCAATCCCGAAAAACCGGAATGATTCGGCACTACGATGGCGGCCCCTTTTTTGGGAACATTTTCCAGTCCTTCGACTTCGACGCGGAAGTATTTGCGCATCAGTTCTAAGAAAATTCTGGGGAAGGTGCGATAGAATAAGAATTCTTTCATTTGCATTCTATACACCGGGACGAAGCTCAATTACCATCTGAATTATGAAAAATTATATTTTATCTTTGGACCAAGGCACCACAAGTTCGAAAGCCTGTGTTTATTCCAGCGATGGATCCTTAGTCGCCGCAGCCAACGAAGCTTACCCACAGCATTTTCCCCAACCAGGATGGGTCGAACACAATCCCAAAGATATTTGGAACAGCACATCTCGTTCCATCACTGCAGCCATTGAAAAAGCAAATATCAGCACCGATCAGATTGCGGCCATCGGCATTACCAATCAACGCGAAACGACTTTGGTTTGGGATAAACAGACCGGCGATCCGATTTACAATGCCATAGTTTGGCAATGCAAACGCACCGCAGATCTTTGTCAGAAATTACGCAAGAACAAACAAAATTTAAAATTAGTCAAAAAAACCGGTTTGGTTTTAGATCCCTATTTTTCAGCTACGAAAATCCAATGGATTTTGGACAATGTCAGTGGTGCACGCCGAAAAGCCCTCGATGGACAACTGCGCTTTGGAAATGTCGACACATTTTTAATTTCCAAATTAACCAGTGGCGAAGTTCACGCAACCGATATTTCCAATGCCAGTCGCACTATGCTGATGGATTTGAAATCTGCCAAGTGGGATGAAGATTTACTGAAACTTTTCAAAGTTCCCAAAAGTTTATTGCCAGAAATTATGGATTCATCGGGCGTTCTGGGAAAAACCAAAAACTGTGGTGTCTTACCCGACGGAATTCCCATCAGCGGAGTCGCCGGAGATCAACAGGCAGCGCTTTTTGGACAACTTGGTTTTAAAAAAGGCCAAGCCAAATGCACTTTCGGCACTGGCAGTTTTTTTCTAAGCAATACGGGCGAAAAAATTGTGCATTCAAAAAACGGATTGTTAGCCACGGCCGCCTGGCGTTTGCATAAACAAAAACCAGTTTATGCGCTGGAAGGCAGTGTTTTTATTTGCGGTGCAGCCGTTTCCTGGTTGCGCGATGGTTTGGGCATTATCCTACGCAGCAATGAAATTGAAAGTCTGGCAAGATCCGTCGAGGACAGTGGGGGCGTCGAATTTATTCCCGCACTTTCAGGTCTAGGCGCACCCTACTGGAATTCCGAAGCTCGCGGCATGATTTCAGGACTAACCCGAGGTTCAACCAAAGCGCACTTGGCCCGTGCAACATTGGAAGCAATGGCGCTGCAAAATGTCGATCTGATCGAAGCTGCCGGCAAAGATTTTGGCAAGCCCATTCAAAATCTGCGCGTCGATGGCGGAGCCTGTGAAAATAATTTATTGATGCAACTGCAAGCAGACTATTTGGGAACTTCGGTGCTGCGACCCAAGCAACTGGAATCCACAGCCATGGGTGCCGCATTTCTAGCTGGCCTTGGTGTCGGACTATGGAAAAATCTTGAAGAGATTCAAAAATTAAATCCGGTGGAAAAAGAATTTAAACCCGATATGACAAAACAGAAGCGGGCTGCAAGAATAAAAACCTGGAAAAAGAATATTCAGAAATTAAGTTAAGGGAATATAACTTAGTAAGGGCCTGCGCCCTAATCCTTACCGATTTCCTCGCTGATTTTTTGCCAAAATTGAATGATGGCGCCGGGATTATTGGAATCTCTCGAAACCAGTCCCTTAACAAGTAACGTCCCAATGGCGACCGATAAAATAATTAATAAAACATATTCGACCGCTGCTTGGCCTTGGCGACCGACATACGGAAAAAAATTTACAGATTTGCGGTAGATTGGATTTCCCACGGAGAATTCTTTTTTAACTCGGCAATCCATTGCACAAGTTTTTTTTGTGTAAATTGCAAAAACTCATCCATTTGTTCTTCTTCCAAAGGTGACTTCAGGGCCGTAATGGAATCTTCGTTCCAATTTTGCTGCAACCATTGCACGGATTGATTGCCAAAGATTTTGAAAAAACTTTCTTCATTTGGATAAACTAAAATAAAAAATTGTGCATTCTGATTCTTACTGACTTCGCGTGCCTCTTGCCAAAGCTCGGGATTGTTTTTTTGAATCAAAAAATAAACTTTCAGCGCAAAACTTTCTTGAAACTGCGCAAAATAAACTCGCAGCGGGCCATCGAAAATCGCAGAATTAAAAGATGGGTGGAAATACTGTGATTGCATCAAAGGCGAATAACTACTGCGCATATATAAAGGCTAGAAAAGTATTAGAGACCTCGGCAAAACATATTTTAGGTTTCAATACCTTTTGTGACGCTTTGTTTAATTTCCTTGCCCCCACTAAAGACTAGTTTCTTTTCAAATTGCCCGGGCACAAGAAAAAAATCTTCCCAAGATTTTTCGCTGACAAAAAAATCTGCGCGCTTGCCCACTTGTAAAGAGCCAATTTCACTCTGTAAATCTAAGGCATAGGCAGCACCGACGGTATAGGCCGCCCATACTTCCGACAAAGTCATTTTCATTTCACTGCGAGCAAGTAAGCCCACTAAACAAACATCATTTGTTGGACTGCTGCCTGGATTAAAGTCCGTAGCCAAAGCCACCCTTGCACCTGCATCGATTAATTTTCGCGCAGGCGGATAGGCAATTCCCAAATACAAATCGGCCGTGGGCAACATCACTGTCGTCACATTCGATTTTGCTAATCTTTTAATCTGTGCATCTGAAATATGCACTCCGTGATCCACCGACAGGGCTGACAATTGCAAAGCAATATCAGTTCCCCCACTTTGCGAAAGCTGTTCACCGTGAATAACCAATTGGAAACCCATTTGCGCAGCCTTCTGCAAATACTTTAAGGACTCTGTTTTTTCAAAAAAACCTTTTTCAATAAAAATATCTACACGCTTGGATAATTTGGATTTTTTAATCACTGGCAAGATTTGTTCCGCCAGCAACTGCAAATAACTTTCAGAGGTAAAACCCGCCGGAATAAAATGTGCCCCTAGAAAAGTCGGCACAATTTGCGGGCCAGATAATTGATGAATAACTTTTAACAGCCGCAGTTCATCTTTCCATTGCTGTCCATATCCAGATTTAATTTCCAAAGTGGTCACACCCTGGTGCACAAATTCTTGCACTTTTGCTTGTGAGTTTTTTAAAAGATCTTTGTCTGAAACTTTTTTCAAGGCCGCAGCCGTGGATAAAATTCCGCCACCTTTTTGGTGAATGGCCGTATAACTTTCCCCACCCCATCTTTTTTCAAATTCATGACTGCGATTGCCCGCAAAAACTAAATGAGTGTGGGCTTCGACCAAGCCAGGAAAAACATTTTTCTTTTTTAAATTAATTTCTTTTTTAATTTTAAATTTTTTTGGAATGGATTTTTCACGACCAATCCATGCAATCTTTCCTGATTCAACAACAAAGGCTGCGTCCGTTTGTAAATCTAAGTCTTGCCATTTGGTTTTACGGCCTTGTTTTTCTGCCGCACCGGTCAGAGTTAAAATTTCCCCGATATTTCTAAATAATTGCATTCCCACATATCAGACCTTGTTTTAGGTTCTGACAATAAAAAAATTTACTTAAGATCCCCGCCGTGCGAACTGATTTTAACAGCAGGAGTTTCCAATAATTTATAAATATTTTTTGCAGCAATTAAAATCAAGGCAGAATGAGTTGGATTGGATTGTCGGGAAATGCCTTCGACCAGCAAAGAACTCGGATTTTCAATACGAATGGTATCTGCAACAATGGCCACAGAACCTGGTCCATCCAAATGTTTGTAATTAAAATTAGACAAAATTAAATTTTGAGCTGTCACAGAAACATCACTGTTACTGCCGGGAAAATCTCCGCAAAGTAATACGATATGAGCATAAATTTGTTGCGGCATCGACACGGGCAATTCCGTTCGCAGGCTCCATTTTACATTTTCCACAGGAAACTGTTTTAAATATTGAAACTGTGCACTTTCAACTTGTTCCTTGGAACAGCCCAAATTAATCACTCGTTTCAAATTACCCTCAACTTGCAGAGGCAACAGCAAAGCCCAAATATCATCAGGAATTTTTGCTTTGATATCCAAAACTCGCGCTAATCTTGTTCTAGGCGACGAAATATCTTTGCCCTCGACCGTGCGAATTTCAAAATATTTTAAATCATTGGTATGCGAATTTTTTTTTCTAGCGGCCTCTCCATAAATAAGTATTGGTCCCGGACTGGATATTTTATTTTTAGGTTCCGCTGCTGAATAGGTTCGACCGATATAGGAAGTATATTTAATCGTATTAAATCCAGCTTCGCTTAATTGTTGGATAAGCGCTTTTTCTTGAGGGTCCTGCAAATTATTTTGTTTGGGTGCTGCCGTAACTGTTGGCGCAGCATTCGAGGGCGATTTTTTACCACAACTCGAAAGCCCCAATAGCAAGGCTAGACTGAATGTTATCCCGCTTAAAAAATTCATAGGTCCCATCTTTAAATACCTCAACGACCTTAAATGCAAGTTTCAAACCACTCTTAAACTGGGCTATATTCGATAAGAGCAATTGGGCATAACGAGTTTTTACAATAAAGGCACGCTGCGCAGCTTTTTGGATCGCTGGATTCCCAGTGAAATTTATGTCAAATTTTTAAGATGCTTCAAACTTTTTCAGCGGCCTTTGTTTTTCTGATCAGTCTACTTACTTTGATTTCCCAGTTTTATATCACCATTGGAAATTCCATTGCCAAGGGTGCAGGTTGGCTGGCCGGAATCGGTGACCTGTCAGGATACTTTACGATTTGGGCAAACGTGCTTGTGGGAGTTGCTTTGTTTTCAATTTTATTTTTATCGAAAAATAAACTGGGCCGTTTTTTTAATTCCAGCGCTGTGCAAACAGCCTTGGCCGTTTATATACTGATTGTGTTTATTATTTATAATTTGTTTTTACGTCGATATGGCCGCATCGAAGGCCTAAGACTGATCGTCGATATCTTTTTACATATTGTTATTCCATTCAGTTATATTCTTTACTGGTTTTTTCATACTCCCAAAGGCAGCTTCGCCAAACGACAGTCCGTGATTTGGCTTTGTTATCCAGTTTTTTATTTAATCTATATTTTAATTCGATCCGTGTTTACTCACAAATATCCCTACTTTTTTCTAGATCCAAATACTTCGGGTGTGCTGGGAATGGCCTTAAATATTTTTGGTTTAATGATTTTGATCTCTGTGATGGGATTGGGCTTTATTCTATTGGATCGAACTAAAAAACATCCAACAAAGTTTGACTCCCTCTGAAACGCGACCCTAAAAATAAAAAAGGCGTTTATTCGCAGCGATTCGTCATGAAATTCGCGATTTGCAGGCAATGCCTGTGAAACGCTAGATCGCTTAGAAATGCTATTAAAAGATTTTTCCTTTAAAAAGTTGATCTAAAAAATCTTCCGCTGGCCAGACTTCAAATCCATCTTTTTTTAGTTTTTCTCGTCCCAGATAAATTCCGATTTTTCTGCTTACTTTTACTTTACCTTGGCCAGCAAACTCATCGATGGCCTTATTCCATTTTGAGTCCCACTTTTTTGAAAGTTTAAATTCAAGACAAATAACTTCAGCTGCGCTGGATTGGGTCTTTTTTCTAATTTCAACGATGCAATCGATGTCGGCACTTCCGGTAATATTATAATGAGAAAGTTTTAATTCAGCGCCTGAATAGGAATTATAAGCTCGCAGCTGTTGAAGTAAAAATGTCTCAAATAAAAAACCGCGATAGCTATTGTCGATTTCAGAGCGAACAAGATCGGCACAGCTTCTTGCGACCCCTGTATCAAAAAAATAAAACTTTGGATGCCGACTTTCTTTTACTTTTAAACCAGCTTGGTATGCTGGCAATTTAAATCCAATCAAAGTATCTTCTAAAATTTCAAAGTAAGTTTGCACCGTCGTGCGCTTGACCGAAGCTTCGCGAGAAATATTTTCGACATTCAAAATTTGACCATTCATAATTCCTGCGACATTAAGAAATCGCATAAAAGGTTCGGCCGCGCGCAGCAGCCCTTCTTCTAGAAGTTCTTGGCGTAAATAAGTTTCTACATAAGTTGCTAGCATTGCCCTTTTATTTTCAGGATCGGTCACCAAACCAGGTAAACCACCCCAATCGATGGCATCTTGCAAAGACCAATTTTTGGGAAACTCGGGCCAAACCAGGGGAAACATATAGGTTTGCAGCGCACGTCCCGCCAGAAGATTTGCAGAACCGCGCTTGAGTTTCCTTGCGCTAGAACCACTTAATGCAAAATTTAATTTCATGTCCTCGTACAGCGAGTGAACTTCATTTAACAGTTCCGGCACTCGTTGAATTTCATCAATAAGCACCCAATCTTTTGCCTTCAAAGGCCCGCATTTTTCGCGCAACAAAGAGGGATTTCGCAAAAGCGGCAGGTATTGGTCGCTGCGCAAAAGATCAATCTTAAGATTTGGCTTTAAGTGCTTTTGCAAAAAAGTAGACTTACCCACACCACGCGGGCCAAAAAGGAAAAAACTTTTATTGGGTAAGGGCAGAATTCGGGAAATCATCACTTTCTAATATACACTACGTAATGGCATTTTAGAAGCAAATACGCTATTATGGGGCTGGAAATATAAACACCATTTTTAACGAACCCTCAAAGTGTTGGGATTCATGTAAGCTCAGCTACAAGCCTCAACCCAACAAGAAATCTTATGTTTTACAATGAGTGCTACGGTTTAATTTGAGGAGAGTTTTTCGCTTTCGACCCTTGAGCTTAGGAGCTCAGATTGAAATAAAGCAGACCGTTACCGCCGCCGGCAGCCCTCTGCTTTATTTCGATTTGAGTATAAATTAAATGAGCTATAGAACATATCGACTGCGGAACCCCATACATAGATCAATATAATATTTAGTATGTTTAAATATAAATTTCCAACTAACCTATTTTTTTCTGCAAAATTTACTTCTTCCCCTGATTCTTAACCTTATCCATCGCGGCTTGAATTTCCGCGGCGTCGCCGAAAAATTTCTTTTCGCCGACTTTCAAATCGACGCCTTCCAGCCGGTAATACAAGGGCACGGCCGTGGCTAAATTAATTTCGACGATATCTTTTTCAGAAATATTTTCTAACAGCATCATCATGGCCCGTAAACTATTTCCGTGAGCGACGATCAATGTCGAAGTGTTCCCATCGGAATTTAAAATTTTATTTTTCCATTCCGCAAAAAAAGGTTTTACCCGCTCGACCGTGTCTTTCAGACTTTCGCCCCGTGGCAAAAGTTTTGCGTCAATACCTTGGTAGCGCAAATCAAAGCGTGGATGCCTGGGATCTTCGAAATCAATCAGCGGTGGTGGAGTCGAGTAGCTGCGCCGCCAAATTTGAACCTGCTCTTCGCTGTGTTTTTCAGCAGTTTCTTTCTTGTTCAAACCCGTCAGTGCGCCATAATGCCGTTCGTTCAAACGCCAATTTTTTTCCACCGCGATCCAGTCCATATCCATCTGCGCCAAGACGGAATTCAGAGTGTGAATCGCGCGTTTCAGCACCGAAGTATAAACAAGATTTGGTTTAAATTTATGCTCGCACAGCAGTTTGCCTGCATTCAAGGCTTCTTCACGACCTCGGTCGGATAAGCCAACATCCTGCCATCCCGTAAAGCGATTTTCCTTGTTCCATTGACTTTCGCCGTGGCGAAGTAAAAGTAATTCATGCGTTGCAAGGCTCATGGGCGGGTTCTCCTTTTCATTCTTAACTAAATCTCTTAACATAGGGATACTTTTTTAGGTAGATTACGAAAATCATAAATTGAGGACCACCACCATGGCAAATTCTTTGGCTCACTTTGGAAATTTAGAATACATCGAATCCCTTTTCAAAAATTATCAGATCAATCCTGATTCTGTTACAATGGAATGGAAAAGATTTTTCGAAGGTTTTGAATTTGGCCAGACCGAAGGCTTTGGACTTTCAGAAAAAGAACTCAATGTTTATAATCTGATCAATGCCTACCGCAATTACGGTCACTTCGAAGCCGATCTGGATCCTCTGACCAATACCCCGGCGCCGAGCGATCAGTTGACATTGACGCGTTTCGGACTGAACGAAAAAGATCTCGAGCAAACTTTTAAAATCGGTGGAATGGTTGGCAAACCCAATGCGCGTCTGCGGGAAATTATTGCTCATCTGCGTTTGACTTATTGCGGAAAAATTTCCGTTCAGTGTGCCGATGCCTTGCCCGAGGTGCGCAGTTGGTTTTTCAAAGAATTTGAAACTCCGACATTCAAACTTTCTTCCGAACAAAAAAAATCTACTTTTAAATCTTTAAGTTTTACCGAAGCATTGGAAAAGTTCATTCACACCCGATACGTGGGAACAAAAAGATTTTCCATCGAAGGCGCTGACGCCATGATGCCAATGTTGGAACATATGGTTGAACGCGCAAGCGCATTGGGCGTCGAAGAATTGATCGTGGGAATGTCTCACCGCGGTCGCGTCAATGTGCTGGCCAATTTTATGGGCAAAGCCTTGGGAACTATTTTTGCTGATTTCAATGGCCCAACGGAACTGGCCGAACCTATGGAAGATTTCGATGGCGATGTAAAATATCATTTGGGTTATGACTCGGTGAAAAAAACTTCTTCCGGGGAATTTCAAGTTCGCTTGGCTTACAATCCTTCGCATTTAGAAGCTGTCGATCCAGTGGTTTTGGGAATGACCCGAGCTGCGCAGCGAAGAAAACAAGATGCCCTTAAGCGCAAAAAAGTTGTGCCGCTGTTGATTCACGGTGATGCGGCTTTTGCTGGACAGGGTGTGGTTTTAGAAACCTTCCAAATGGCTTACGTCAAAGGTTATACCGTCGGCGGCACTGTGCATTTGGTCGTCGACAATCAAATTGGTTTTACCGCAAGTTCTGAAAATACGCGTTCATCACATTATGCTTCTGATGTTGCAAAAATTTTGGCGACACCGGTTTTGCATGTGAATGGCGACGATGTGGAAAGTTGTATCCGCGCCATGGATATGGCCGTGCGTTTCCGTCAAGAATGGGGCCGCGACGTTGTCATCAATATGATTTGTTACCGCAGATTTGGTCACAACGAAGGCGACGAACCTGCTTATACTTCGCCACTGATGTATGAGATCATTCGCAAACATGCAACCTTGAAAGACATTTATTCCAAGCAATTGCTGCGCGAAAATATTTTGTCTGCCGCAGATATGGAAAATGTTTATAAAGCCCGCTGGGATGAAATTCAAAAAATTTACGAAGAAACTAAAATTCAAGCCCCGAAAGTAAAAACTTTTAAATTCGATGGGTTTTGGAAAGGTTTTCGCAAAGGCACTGCCGCTGATATGGAAAAACCGGTGGACACCAAAGTTTCCTTGAAAAACCTGCAGCTGGTGGGAAAAAAATTGGGCGAAGTTCCAGCCGGTTTTACTCCGCATCCAAAATTGATTAAACTTTTGGAATCGCGCGGAAAAATGGCGCTGGGTTCTGAACCCATTGACTGGGGCATGGGCGAATTGCTTTCTTATGGAACTTTATTAATCGAAGGCACCAGTGTGCGATTGACGGGGCAAGATTGTGTGCGCGGAACTTTTACTCACCGACACGCAGCTTTGCACGATGTGAAAACCGGAGAAATTTATTCGGCCTTGGATGATTTAGAACCAGAAAAAGTCGAGTTCTGTGTTTACGATTCGATTTTATCTGAATACGCAGTGCTTGGATTTGAATATGGCAACGCGACTTGCGATCCCACTTTTTTAACTATTTGGGAAGCCCAGTTCGGCGATTTTTCAAACGGAGCGCAAATCATCATCGATCAATTTTTATCTGCCGGCGAAGCGAAATGGATGCAGATGAGCGGCCTGGTTTTACTGCTGCCGCATGGTTATGAAGGCCAAGGCCCCGAGCATTCTTCCGCAAGACCAGAAAGATTTTTAAGCTTGTCTGCGCAAACTGCTATGCAAGTCGTAAATCTTACCACGCCTGCACAAATTTTTCATGCGATGAGACGGCAAATGAAACGCGATTTCCGAAAACCCTTGGTGATTATGTCACCGAAATCTTTGTTGCGGCATCCAAAAGCAATTTCGCAACTGAAAGATTTTACCGATGCGGGATTTTCTGAAGTGATTGACGATGCTTCTGTGACAGAACCATCGAAAATAAAAAAACTTTTATTTCATACCGGAAAAATTCACTACGAACTTTTGGAAGAAAAAGAAAAATCAGGAATTCAAGATTGCGCCCTGATCCGGGTCGAACAATTGGCGCCGTTTCCTCATTGGAAAATCAAAGCTGTGTTGGAAAAGTATCCCAAGGCTGAACAAATTATTTGGGCGCAAGAAGAACCTAAAAATATGGGCGCCTGGCAATTTGTTTATTTTAAATTCAAGGAATTCTTTCCGCAAGTTTGGAAAAATCTAGGCGGTTTGCAATATGTCGGTCGCACAGAACGATCTTCGCCAGCAACAGGATCCATGTATCGCCATAAATCAGAACAAACCGAAATCATTCAACAGGCCCTGTCCAGCAACGCCAATGCAATTCCATCAAAAGGTGTAAAATGAAATTTGAAGTCAAAGTCCCCGCCGTAGGAGAATCCGTTACCGAAGCCACCATCGGCAGTTGGTTAAAAAAATCCGGCGAAGCCGTTCAACAAAATGATGTCATACTTTCCTTGGAAACCGACAAAGCCAGCGTCGAAGTCGTCGCAGAAAAAGCCGGAACTTTGGAAATCAAAGTCGAAGCAGGCCAAGTGATTCCGATTGGAACCATCGTGGGATTTATCGACACCGACAAAGTCGCCACCACACCCGAAGCCTCTAGCCCGCGGCCCGCGGCCCCTGCGCAATCTTCTTCCCAAGATTTAAGTTTATCCCCCGCCGTGCAAAGAATCGTCACCGAAAATAATTTAGATCCCAGCAAAATTTCCGGAACCGGAAAAGACGGTCGCTTGACCAAAGGCGATGTTCTAAACGTTAAACCTTCTAGCGTCGGTGATTTAGCAAAATCCGCAGCGGCAGCATTTAGCTCGACCGCCAATGCGCTGAAAAAAGTCAGCACTCCCGGAGTTCAAGCCCCCTCGCCCGCAGCCGCCATTGTTCCCGGAGCTTCACGCCGAGTTCCCATGACCAGCATCCGCAAAAAAATCGCCGAACGTTTGGTCGAAGCAAAAAATTCGACGGCAATGCTGACCACTTTTAATGAAATCGATATGACCCGCGTAATGGAATTGCGCACGAAATACAAAGATCAATTCAAAGAAAAATACGGTGTCGGTCTTGGCTTTATGGGATTTTTCACCAAAGCTGTGGTCGAAGGATTGAAAGCATTTCCCGCAGTGAATGCCTACATCATCGGAACCGATTTGGAATACCACGATTTTTACAATATCGGAATTGCCGTCAGCACCGAGCGCGGTTTGATGGTTCCGGTTATTCGCAATGTCGATCAAATGAGTGTCGCACAAATTGAAATGGCCATTCGCGATTACGCATTGAAGGCCCGCGACGGAAAAATCGGCGTGGATGATTTGCAAGGCGGAACATTTACCATCACCAACGGTGGAGTATTCGGTTCTCTGATGTCGACTCCGATTTTGAATCCCCCACAAAGCGCAATTTTAGGAATGCATAAAATCGAAGAACGCCCCATCGCGATCAAAGGCGAAGTCGTCGTGCGCCCAATGATGTATGTGGCAATTTCCTACGATCACCGAGTGATCGACGGAAAAGAATCCGTCAGCTTTTTAGTAAAAGTAAAAGAAGCCGTCGAAGACCCCGAACGTTTGTTGATTGGAGTTTAAGTTGGCTGAAACTCAATTCGATTTAATTATTATTGGTTCGGGCCCTGGTGGTTATGTAGGCGCAATTCGCGCAGGCCAGCTGGGTTTGAAAACCGCGATTATCGAAAAAGAACCGAAATTAGGCGGGACTTGTTTAAATGTGGGCTGCATTCCTTCCAAAGCATTGCTGGAATCGTCTGAACATTTTCAGGCAGCCCTTCGCGATATGTCTGCGCATGGTGTTCAAATTGAAAGTGTTAAATTGGATCTAGCGCAAATGATGAAACGCAAAGATAAAGTCGTGGCTGAAAATAATTCGGGCGTTACTTTCCTGATGAAAAAAAACAAGGTTACAGTATTTACCGGCATGGGAAAAATTTTAGCCGCAGGTAAAGTGGAAGTAACTTGCAAAGATGGAAAAAAAGAAATTCTGCAAACCAAAAATATAATGATCGCAACGGGTTCTGTCCCCAGCGAATTGCCTGGATTAAAATACGATGAAAAGAAAATTGTTTCTTCGACCGGTGCATTGGAACTTTCCGAAGTTCCGAAAAAAATGGCCGTCGTCGGCGGCGGTGTCATCGGTTTGGAATTGGGATCCGTATGGTCGCGTTTGGGGGCCCAAGTGACCGTCATTGAATACAGCGACCGCATTGGCGGAATGATGGACAAAGATTGTATGAATGTTTTGCAAAAAGTAATGCAAAAAGAAAATGTGCAATTTGTTTTTCAATCCAAAGTTTTGGGATCTGCTTTAAAAGGCAAATCTGTCGAATTAGAAATCGAAAATTTAAAAGACAATTCAAAATCCAAACAAGAATTTGATGTGGTTTTAGTTTCTGCAGGACGAAAAGCATTTTCCACTGGTCTTGGCTGCGAAGAAGTCGGCATTAAAAAAGATCCTCAGGGCCGCATCGAAGTCGATGCGCATTTTCAAACTTCCGTTGCAAATATTTTTGCGATCGGCGATGTGATCAAGGGTCCGATGCTTGCCCACAAAGCCGAAGAAGAAGGCGTTGCTTGCGCGGAACTACTGGCAGGCCATGCAGGCCATGTGAATTACTCGACCGTGCCCAGTGTTGTTTACACTCATCCAGAAATTGCTTCGGTGGGAATTACCGAAGAACAAGCCAAATCACAAAATATTGAAATCAATGTGGGAAAATTTCCATTCCTGGCCAACGGTCGAGCTCGCGCCATGGGATTTACCGAAGGCTTTGTAAAAATCATCGCCGATAAAAATACCGATAAAATTTTAGGCGGTCATATCGTTGGACCCAAAGCATCCGAGCTGCTGGGCGAAATTACGGTTGCAATGGAATTCGGTGGATCTTCGGAAGATTTGGCCCGCAGTTTCCACGCGCATCCAACTTTAAGTGAAGTGGTGCGCGAAGCAGCCCTTGCCGTGGAAAAACGCGCCAGGCAGATGTAAGTTTTTTAAAATATATATTTCAAAGTCAGCATTGCAGTCGTCAGATAGTCAGGCCCGAAATCCGTAGAATGAATTGTTGGCGGATCGTTTTGATCATCAGGCTGCGCAGAAATGCGCACACTGACCATTCTATAGTAAGCTTCGGCTGCCAGATGCCGAGATAAATAGGCGCCGAAACCAATCTGGTATCCCATACCACCTGATGCTTTGGCAGAACCGATAAAATTAGGTCCAGCCGAATATTTATGAACAGAATAGTTTAAACCAAGGGGAATATAATATTGCACCCAACGGTAAACTGCGTTCAAAGAAAAAACCGTGGATTGCAGTTTTGCTCCGTCATTGATTCCATTGTAAAAAGAATTGTCATCGCCCGCTAAATTTCCTCCGGAAATACTTCGACTTGTATCGTAAGTGACAGCAAGCATAGCCCCGAAACTATTTCTTGGGGTATAGCGCGCGTCGAATTCCAGCGAAACCACATTGGAATAATTATCATCGGAAAAATATGCGGGTTCAGATGCAGTTGCCGACAAAGTTCCATCATCCACTTTGACCGAATTAAATTTTAACTTGGAAAGTAAACTGTAAGACGCACCCAAACCAAAATGTATTTTTGTTCGCACAGGCGCTGCTGCCGGAACTTCTTCTTCCGAAACAGTTTCTTCCACCACTGGCGCTGGCACAGGAATCGGCTTATTCAGGATTTCCAAAATGGCTTCTTCGCTATTGCCGTCTTCTTCTTCCGATAAGGGGGAAACAGCTGGCGGCTGTGTCGATTCAAATTTTTGATCAAAGGGAGTTAGCGGAGGCAAAACTTTCGGGCCTTCCGCCGCATGCGCAGCGTGAACGCATAAAAAATAAATCAGAAATATTTTGGTTAGGCCAATTTTCTTCATTTCCTTAGCTTAGATGAAATGATTTACAACCAAGCACGAGCAAATGATATCAGCAGAATTTTCAGGACTTTCGGCTGCGTCTGTTAAATCCACAATGATTTTACTCCGCGCTCGCGTGCTGTTTGCACAGCATCTTCGTAACCCGCATCCACATGACGGAAAATCCCCATGGCAGGATCTGCGGTTAACACTCTTTTCAGTCTGGCAGCCGCAGCTTCGGTTCCATCTGCAACAATCACTTGCCCAGCATGTTGGCTGTAGCCCATTCCCACACCACCACCATGGTGAAAACTGACCCAGCTGGCTCCGCAAGCTATATTTGAAAATGCATTCAGCAATGGCCAGTCTGAGACAGCGTCGGATCCATCTTTCATTGCTTCCGTTTCACGATTCGGAGACGCTACCGACCCGCAATCCAAATGATCACGACCAATCACCAGTGGAGCTTTGACTTTTTTATCGCGCACCAACTGATTAAACAATTCACCAGCTAAGGCACGCTCGCCGTATTCCAACCAGCAAATTCGCGCAGGCAGTCCTTGAAAGGCAATTCTTTGTTCGGCCATGTCCAACCATTTCAATAAATGTTTTTTATGCGGAAATAATTTTCTTAAGGCGTCGTCAGTCACTTGAATATCTTCTGGATCACCCGACAGCGCCACCCAACGAAAAGGTCCACTGCCTTTACAAAAAAGTGGGCGAATATAGGCCGGAACAAAACCTGGAAAATCAAAAGCCTCTTTGACGCCGGCTTCTTGTGCACGAGCACGCAGATTATTACCGTAGTCAAAAACAATGGCCCCACGTTTTTTCATTTCCAGCATCGAACGCACATGGCTTGCCATCGACTCATAAGTTTTTTCCAAATAAGCTTTTTGATTTTCTTTTCTAAACACAGCTGCAGTATCTACGCTGTAACCTTCGGGAATATATCCCACTAGTGGATCATGGGCTGAAGTTTGATCAGTCAGTAAATCAGGAATGAAATTTTTCTTTAAGCATTCTTTTAAAACGGTCGCGGCATTTCCCAAAAGGGCAATGGATTTAGCTTGTTTTTTTTCTTGATAGAATCGAACTTTTTTCAAAGCATCGTCCAGATCGGTTGCGACTTCGTCGACATATTTGCTGCGCAAACGCTTTTCAATACTTGCGGGATCTACTTCAACAGCAAGCACGACGGCTCCGGCAAAAACTCCTGCCAAAGGTTGCGCCCCGCCCATTCCGCCCAAACCAGCTGTCAGAATCACACGCCCAGATAAATCTCCGTTAAAATGTTGGCGACCGGCTTCGACAAAAGTTTCGTAAGTCCCCTGAACAATACCCTGGGTGCCAATGTAAATCCAGGAACCCGCCGTCATCTGGCCATACATCATTAAACCTTTGCGGTCTAATTCGTGAAAATGTTCCCACGTTGCCCACTTGGGAACTAAATTTGAATTGGCAATTAGAACCCGCGGAGCATCCGCAGTGGTTTGAATAATTCCAACGGGCTTTCCCGATTGCACCAGCAAAGCTTCTTCATTGCCTAAATTCTTTAAGGCCAATAAAATTTTATCAAAACATTCCCAATTCCGCGCAGCCTTACCGATGCCTCCGTAGACAATAAGCTCGGCTGGATTTTCTGCCACATCAGGATCTAAATTATTTTGAATCATTCTGTAAGCGGCCTCTTGAATCCAACCTTTGCAGTTCAGTTGAGTTCCAGTGGGCGCGCGCACCACACGCGAATTTACCATTGCAATTCTCCTGTTACTGTTTCGATTTCAGATAAAAACTTTTCTGTTTTGATCAATTGCAAAATTGCTTGAATGTCTTTGGCGAAAACTCGGTCTTGATCAGCAAAACTGACGACGTTGCGGATTTGTTCATAAACCTTTTGCACTCCGGCTGTGGGTTTTAAGGGTTTTAGAAAATCCAAGGCTTGCGCTGCTGCTAGAAATTCCATGGCAATCACATATTCTGCATTTCTTAAAATTTGCGTAAACTGTCGGGATGCTATCGTGCCCATGGAAACATGATCTTCCTTATCGGTCGAAGTCGGAATGGAATCCACACAGGCTGGATGCGATAAAATTTTATTTTCACTGACCAGCGATGCTGCAGCCACTTGCACAATCATTAATCCAGATTGCAAACCGCCGTCGGCTGCCAAAAATGCGGGAAGTTCAGAAAAATTGGGGTGAATTAATTTTGAAATACGACATTCGGAAATATTGGCCAAAACACTCAGCGCAATTTTTCCCAGATCCAAGGCCATAGCAACGGGTTCACCATGAAAATTTCCGCAGGATAAAATTTTATTTTCATCCGCAAAGACCAAAGGATTATCGGTACTGGAATTGGCTTCAATTTCCAAAGTTTGCAAAATGCTTTTCAGATTTCTTTTCACGGCCCCGTGCACGGCCGGCGTGCAGCGTAAACTATAGGGATCTTGCACACGATGACAGTCCTTGTGACTTTCCGAAATTTCTGATTTTTCGCCCAATATTTTTCTTAAATTAAATGCCGTTTGATTTTCTCCGTCATGGGGCCGCACGGCCGCAATCAAGGGATCAAAGGCGCTGCGCGATCCCCGCAATCCCTCAATAGTGGTTGCAGCGGAAATGTCTGCAAGCAAAGCTAAATGTTTAGCTTGATAGGCGGAAATTATTCCAATCGCCGTCATAATTTGGCAGCCATTGATTAAAGCCAAGCCTTCTTTGGCTTTCAGTTGTAAAGGCTCGAAAGATTTTCCTTGGGCATCCCAAAATTCTCCTTCGCCAATCAAAGCCAAAGCCAAATGTGCCAGGGGTGCTAAGTCTCCGCTGGCGCCGACACTGCCTTGGCAGGGAATTTTTGGAATTAAATCTTTTTGCAAAAGTTCGAAAATTTTTTCCAGAACTTCGACGCGAACCCCGCTGTGTCCTTGCGCCAAAGTATTTGCGCGCAAAATCATGGCTGCGCGACTTTGTTCGATGGAAAGTGGTTCGCCAATTCCCGCACAGTGCGAACGAATTAAATTTTTCTGCAATTGTTCTATGTCTTTATTTGAAATTGTGGTCGAAGCAAAAGCCCCAAAGCCAGTGTTCACCCCATACATAATGTCGCCAGCCGAAATGCGCTTTTCAATATACGCACGCGAGGCTTTTACTTTTTTAACAGAATCTTCGGTCAGCGATAACTGCAATCCCGGCGTCTGCGACCATTGGTAGATTTTTTGAATTGTAAGACTTTTTCCATCCAGCGTATTTTTCATGTCCATAAGAAAAACACGAGTTCGGAAATTTGTCAGGATTTATGGATTGGATAACATTGCACGCAACGCTGACTGGCGCTTACCAAAGCTTACGCAGGGTTTGAATCGCAATCGCGGGGTCATTTTTAAAAATATAACTGCCTGCAACCAAGACATCGGCCTGACTGCAGTGACCAACGGTTTGGTCATTCACACCGCCATCGACTTCAAGGTGAATGGGATGCGATTGCGTGGCGATTAATTTCCGCGCTTGGGCAATTTTAGGAACTTGATCCATCATAAAGCCCTGGCCGCCAAAACCCGGTTCGACCGTCATAATCAAAATCAAATCCAAGTACTGCAGGTAAGGCTCTAAGGTTGCCAACGAAGTTCCAGGTCGCAAAGTTAAGCCAGCTTTTTTGCCCGCAGATTTTATTTTCTGTAAACAAGTTTTTATTTGATCGGAAGATTCAACGTGCAAGGTAATGATCGAACTGCCCGCTGCAATAAAACTTTCCAAAAGTTTTTCTGGTTTTTCAATCATCAAATGCACATCCAGTGGAAGCTTTGCCACCTTGTGCAGGGCTTTTACAACTTCGGGCCCAATGGTTAAATTGGGAACAAAATGTCCATCCATAACGTCAACGTGAATCCAGTCCGCACCAGCTGATTCCACCCTACGTAAATCTTTTTCTAGATTTGCAAAATCCGCAGATAAAATGGACGGAGAAATTAATTTTTTCAATCGAGTCCTCCAAACTGATCGCCGATTTTTAAATTTGCAAACTGCATAAATTCTTTGGCATTCATGACGGGTTTTGATTCGGGCTGCAACCGCAAAATTTCCAAAGCGCCGTCCCCGGTCTGCAATAAAAAGCTTTCGGATTTAATCTCGATTACTTTTCCAACTTTTGCTGCAGATGAACTTTCAACTGCATGGCTGGCAAAAAATTTAATGCGGGATTTATTTAAAAAAGAAAAAGTTCCAGGACCCAATAAGTATGCACGGATCTGTCGTTGTAACTGATGGGCAGAATGATCAAAGTTCAGTTGCCCTTCGGATTTTAAAAGCTTCGGAGCAATCGTTACAAAATGAGTGTCTTGAGTAATGGCCACCAAATTCCCGCGCAAATAATCCATCAATTCAATTTTCAAAAGATCTGCGCCCAGCGGGGCTAGTAAGTCATGCAATTCCAGAGCATCCATATTTTCAGTTATTTCAACCGAACGGCTGCCGATGACATCACCAGCATCAAGTTCTTGCACCACTTTTTGTAAGCAAACTCCGGTTTCGTGATCGCCGGCTTCGATCGCCCGCTGAATCGGAGCTGCGCCCCGCCAGCGCGGCAACAAACTTCCGTGCACATTGACGACACCAAGAGGAAATGCCGCCAAGAAATCAGGCCGCAAGATTTGTCCAAAAGCCACAACGATGGCGACTTCGGCTTTCCACTTTTTAATTTCTTCTAAAACATTAGCATCTTTGCCCAGCGATTGCGGAGACAAAACCGGCAAATTTACTGACCGGGAAAATTTCTTTACCGGGCTTTCGACAATTTGCATCTTGCGCCCCGAAGGACGATCCGGCTGAGTGACCACACCAACCACCTCAAAGTGCTCGTCGGTGATTAAACTTTTCAGACTTGTTAGGGCAAAGGCCGGTGTTCCTAAAAAACAGACTCGGATGCGGCTCAAATTGTGACTTTCCCTTTTTCTGAAATTTCTTTTTTGTCAGATTCAGAATTTTTTTCTGGATAACCGTATTTTTTAATCTGATCTTTGATGCGTTTGCCTTTGACGAAGCTAAGATGATCAATAAACAAAGTTCCATCTAAATGATCCATTTCGTGTTGTATGCAAATGGCCAGTAGACCATCAGTTTTAAGTCTTTGTACTTTTCCAAACACATCTTGGTATTCAATTTCGATGGTTTCCGATCTTTCCACGGTTTCATAGTAAGATGGCACCGACAAACAGCCTTCGTCGAAAGTTGTTTTCCCAACTTGAGCGATCAGTTTGGGATTGATCAAAACAAGTGGCTGTTTAATCTGCAGTTCCAGTTCAGTCTGCGCATCATTTTCATAACGCACATCTTCTTTTTTTTCTTTGGGTCTGGTGTCGACGACCAACAGACGTTTTAACTCGCCCACCTGAGTGGCCGCCAGGCCAATGCCGCGCGAGTGATACATCGTTTCCAACATATCTTTGGCAAACTGCTGCAACTGCGCATCGAAAACTGTGACCTCATTGGCCTTTTCGCGCAATCGTGGATCTGGAAATGTAAGGATCGTCAATAAACCCATAGCTTAATATAAAACGAAATCCGCCAAAAGTCGATTTTTTGCCTTGGCGTGTGGACAGACGCACGGATTGTATATACAAGTATATATATGTGGTATCTGGATGTGATCAAGAAATTGCAAAGTGACAAGATCGACTTTGCCCTAGCCGGCGGATTTGCCGTCGTTTTGCACGGCTTTGCTCGGGGAACAGTGGATTTGGATCTGACCATTTCACTGCAACTGGAAAACCTAACTAAGATTGAATCCAGCCTGGAATCTATGGGACTAAAAAGTCGTTTGCCCTTAAAAGCCAAAGAAATTTCCCAGTTCCGCAAGGACTATATCGAAAAACGCAATCTGATCGCGTGGTCTTTTGTGGATTTTAAAAACCCATCTCGAATCGTCGACATTCTTTTGATTCACGATTTAAAACCTAAGGAGATTCAATTATTTTCCGTCGCAGGAAATAAAATTCCTGTCGTAAACAAAAAAACTTTGCTGGAAATGAAAAGAAAATCAGGACGCCCTCAAGATTTAGAAGACATCAAAGCACTCGAGGCCAGCGATGAAGAAAACTAAGAAAATAAAAAAAACCCTACAATTGTATTCTGCTGAACAAGCAAAGCTGTCACCCGAACAGGCCTTTCAATTTTTAAATGATTTTCAATTGATGGTTGCTGAACAAGACACAAAATCAAAATTGATCAGCCTCAGGGTCCCAGAAAATATTTTGTCTGCCTTTAAGATTCAAGCCAAATCTAAAAATTATAAATACCAAAGTTTGATCGTGAAACTAATGAGGGAATGGATTGTTTCACGAAGAGGAAAGGTTCCGCTTGACTAAATTTGATCCCGTGTTAGCCCCTTAATAACTTTAACCAGGAGATATTCCATGAAGTCTTTTTTAATTTTAACACTTTTCGTCCCTTGCTTGTCCTTCGGCGAGGCAAACACGAACCTTCAAACTCTTAATTGTACGGGAAAAACTTTAACCGGCGAAACTATCGAATTAAATATTTGCACAGCAGTAGATAAAAGCCGCCCAAATAAAGACGTATTCACAAAATGTCCCATAACCAAAAATCCCGACCAAACTCAAAGTGGCGGATCTATTGTTAAAATAAAAATTAATGGGGAAGAAACTAGTAACGGTTATTATGCACAAAAGTTTTTTGTTGGCAAAATTGGCAACAGTGTTGATTTTGCTTCAGTAAATTCTGTCAATGATGGCCTGGAAACGAACTTTGAACTTTCCTTCACAACGGAAGAATTCCGCAAGGGATGGAATACTTTGAAAGCAACTGCGACCGGCGGCGCTGCGGTTATGTCTGTCGATTTCGGCTGTCAAATTCTATAGGAGCTTGAAATTGGCTCATTTCACAAAATACTGTCTCACATAGACACGTAAAAAATTTATTTTTTGCGTGTCTTCTCATTCTCATGCCAAACTGAATACATCTGATTCATAAGGGGGAATGATGAATCGAAATAAAGTCCTATTGGGATCACTGTCTATTTTTTCTTTCATCGCAATCACATTAATTTTTTTTCAAAACTGTTCTTCGCAACCAAGCGGCAGTGGCGACACCCAAAAAGGAGCGGCCGCACCACCCAGCACGGGCTTAGTGCAAACTTGTGATGTCAGCGATCCAACCGGAGTTTCGTGCTCTAATGGTGGCGGAACAGGTGGTACGGGGAACACAACTGTCCTCTACCAAACCGTATCCGATATTACCTGTGCGAATTTCATGCATTTAGCAGGAGGCTCTAACCCAGCTAATGATTGGATTGGCTGCCTAGATGCCCGAACTGCCACGCAAGGCGCAAGTTCAAATTTAAAAATCTCTAATTTAATTGATGCTAATTTATTCAATGGTTTTTCAAGCATTCAATTTCCGAGCAGTCTAAATGATCCCTCGACCTATAACTTTCATATTACCATTCGCAAAGATGCCTATTCGACTCCATTTAGAACATCTGGACTGACTTTCTTTGCCAATACGATTAGCGGAACTGTTTCAGGTTTTGCGACAAGCTTTGATGTCTTTTATTGCTTGCGAACAGATATGGCGGACTGCTGGAGCAATCCACCCATCAGCTTTACAAATATGCAAGCAACCAATGGAACTTTGGATGTCGCTTTCCCAACAAACCTTAATGGACTTTTATTTACAGCTTTAAAAATATACCCAAGAACTTTAGGCCTTGGCACCGATCCAAACAATTCCGCCAACATCGGCTATTTCTACCAGATGAACGAAATCAAAGTTAAACAATGATTTGTTTAACTAAAATCCTGAGCATTCGTCAGCGCATGTAAATTTTTTGGGATTTAAAAATAAGTGCTTCTGAAAAAAAATCTGACATAAGCTGTTCTACTTTTTGAACCTCCGCGGGGCCTGGATGGCCCGAGCCGCTTACTAGCGGCGAAAGCGGCGAGGCAGGAGGCCGTGTTCAAAAAGTAGAACAGCTTATGTCAGATTTTTTTTCAGAAGCACTTATTTTTAAATCCCAAAAAATTTACATGCGCTGGCGAATGCTCAGGAAAAACGCCAAACAAGCCATTAGGAAATTGGGCATCCATGCGGCCAGTATCGGCGCCAGATGCCCGAACTGACCCAACTTCAAAGACGAGCTGTATAAAATCCAATAAAAGAAAACGACGCCTAAACAAAGCGCTGCGTTTTTCATCGAACCGGTATTCCTGCCTTTTTGCACGGACAGCGGAATTCCCAACAGCACCATAATCAGCGAACAAAATGCGAAGCCAAATTTTGCATGATAGTCGACCTCATAGCGAACGGTATCCAGACCTGCCGATTTATTTTTATCAATAAAATAAGACAGCTCCGCCTGCGACAAACTATCGGACGTTTGTCCAGTCACCGTAAGATCTTTCGAGTCCTCACCGACGGTCAAAATTTTGCTTTTAAATTTTGAAGTCAGCGGGAAACTTCCGTCCCCAGAAACAAGGCTGACGGATCCGTCCAGCAGTTCCCATTGTTTGCCTTGAATATTTACTTCTTCGGCTTGAATCATCTGCATCAAATTCCATTCGGAATCAAAAAAATACATCGTCAAACCCTGGGCTTTTGATGTCGCTGGATTTAAGGTTTTAATATTAAACAAAGTACTTTTATTTCGATACCAAATTCGATCTGTTTTTATCACCGAAAAAAGTCCCGGGGTTTTTTTAATATCGTGGTAATAAATGAAATCTTTTTCTCGGTTTGTCACAGGTAAAATGCGGTCACTCATCACATAGGCAATCATGCAAATTAAACCCACACAAAGTATCACAGGCATACAGATGCGCATCAAACTCATTCCGCAAGAATGCAAGGCCGTCAGTTCGTTGGTGCGGTTCATTCCCGCCAGCACAAAAACCACCGAAATCAAGCAAGCAATCGGCAGCATTTGGTGCACCACTGCCGGCAAACTAAATCCGTAATATTTAAATAAAATCCCCGCCGATAAATTATTGAAATCCATCATGGTCGACAATGCATCCACGCCCACAAAAAACACCGTGAATATTCCCAAAGTTCCAAGGAAGTAAATCAGAAATTGCTGCAAAATATAAATGTCGTAACGATTCATGCAAAAATCATTATCTCTTGACCCGATGAAAACTTCCTTATTAACTAAATTTATGGCTTTGCGCGTCTTATTAGCAGATGAAAGTTCGACCATAAAAAAGGTGATGCAGCTTGCGCTTCAAGATTTTGGAGTCGAGGTGCGCGCTGTTCCCATTGGCTTGGATGTCTTGGCCGTTGCGCTTAGTTTCAAACCAGAAATTATTTTTGTCGATGTGCTCTTGCCCAAAAAATCGGGTTACGACGTCGCCAAAGAACTTAAAAATAATCCACAGACAGAAAAAATTCCTTTGGTTTTGATGTGGAGCGGTTTTATGGAACTCGACCAAGGCCGCACCAACGAAGCCCGTGCCGACCGCAAACTGGAAAAACCCTTCGACGCCCCATTATTACGCAAATTGGTCGAAGAACTTGTCCCCAAAACACAGACCAATCCTTTGAATAATTTTTTAACTTTTCCAAAACTTCCCGATTTCGAAGAAACCCAAGCTGTCGCTGCTGCAGATGCGTCCCCCGATGAACCTTTCGAAGCTGTTTCCCTGCTGACCAATTTTAAAATGGAAGCTCCGCAAGGAATGAACGATGAAAATTGGAGCCACCAAAGCCTGACCGAAATCCCCGACGAGTCCCATCTGGATCTGACCATCCCCAATTTTACTCCCGATTTAAGCAGCGACGAAGAAAAATTGCCGCTTCCGCAAGTCAGTGCCTCGGCTGAATTTGAAGAATTCACTTTCGAAGATTCCAAAATCTTTGATCCGATCAAATCCAAAGATTTAATTTCTGCCACTGATCAGGTTTTAGTCGAAACCACCATCCGCGAAGAAGCCAGACCGATTATCGAAAAAATCTGTTGGCAAATTGTCCCAGAACTTGCAGAAAAGATTATCCGCGAAGAAATCAACAAACTTCTGCGGGAAACCGAGAAGTAGCACATGTCCATTTTAGATTTGATCCGCAATGCAATCACCGAGGATATGCCTCAGGGCGATTTAACCACCGAATCGATGGCACTCAGACCCCGTCACGGATCGGCACGGCCGAAAGCTAAACAAGATCTTGTTTTATCAGGCACGCTGCCCTTTGAACAAAGCATGCTGATCTTAGAACCCACCGCAAAAATTATTTGGCATTTCAACGAAGGCGACAAGATTTTAAATGGACAAAATATTTGTTCCATCGAAGGCGATTTGATTCAAATCCTAAAAGCCGAACGCGTTGCCTTAAATTTCCTTGGCCATTTATCCGGCATTGCTACACTGACCGCGCAGTTTGTGGAAAAAGTAAAAGGCTTGGGAACTCAGATTTTGGACACCAGAAAAACCACGCCGGGCCTTCGCGAACTAGAAAAAAAGGCGGTCATTCATGGCGGCGGAACCAATCACCGAATGAATTTAAGCACTGCCGTGTTGATCAAAGACAATCATATTTCCTTGGGTGGCGGCATCGGCCCTGTGGTCGAACGAATTCGCAAACACACCCAACAATCCATCGAAGTTGAAACCAAAAATCTTTTGGAAGTTCAAGAAGCCATTGGCCTTAAAGTCGATCGCATTTTGCTCGACAATATGAATACGCAATTAATCAAAGAATGTTTAAAAATAATTCCTGCAGAAATTCAAACCGAAGCCAGTGGCAATATGAACTTACAAAGAATCCGCGAAGTCGCCGAAACCGGAGTCAATTTTATTTCCATCGGTGCCCTGACCCACTCGGCCCCGGTCGCCGACGTCAGCCTACTGTTTGATTGGAGCGAATCACAGTGAGCTGGCCCGTCAGCCAAATTTTACAAGATTGGGCCCAGCAAAATTCCAAATGGAAATTCTATTTCGAAAAAGAAATCGGCAGCACCAATACCTGGGCCAAAGAAAGTCCCGAAATTTTACAAGATAAATTTTCCATCTATGCCACAGATTTTCAAACCGCAGGACGAGGTCGCTTCGACCGAACATGGACGGATCCACAGCCAGGCAGTTCTTTGCTGGCATCTTGGTGTTTGCAAATGCCCGCTGCCCCGCAGCCTATTTTTACCGAACAAGTCGGGAAAATTCTGTGTCAATCCATTTCCAAAACATTTCCACAACTGAAATTCACGGTTAAATCTCCGAATGATTTACTGTTAAATGAAAAAAAACTTGCGGGACTGCTGATTGAAACAATCTCGAAAGGTGCGCAGATACGAGTTATCATTGGCTTAGGAATGAATGTTTGGGCCAAGCCCAAAGAATTGCCTTTTTCAACTTGCCTCAGCGAGCATCTTCCCGAATTATCGAAAGAAGATTTCAAAAGCTTCTTGACCGACTGGAAGGAAAATTTAAATGGCCTTACAACACACACCCATCTTTGATCCATTGTTTAGTTGTCCCGACTTCAATTTAAAATCTGTCGAAAATAAAGACTATGCCCGTGACGATTTTTTTAACGGCAATCCCGTTGTGTTCATGTTTATCTGCAACCACTGCCCCTATGTGCAAGCCATCGAAGATCGTCTGGTTGAACTGGGACATGATTTAAAAAAACTGGATATCAATTTGGTGGGAATTTGTTCGAATGATCCGATCGCCTATCCCGATGATAATTTGCCAGCCCTGGCAAAACGCGCAAAGGAAAAAGAATATCCTTTTGTTTATCTGCACGACGAAACTCAAAAAATCGCCAAAGAATTCGAAGCCGTCTACACACCTGATTTTTTTATTTTTAAAAATGATAAAAAACTTTGTTACCGCGGTCGCCTGGATGATTCATGGAAAGACGCCAGCAAAGTCGTCCACCGAGAACTCTATGAATTTGTCAGTGCATTAAAAACTGGATCAATTCCAGAAACCGAACAGCATCCATCCATGGGATGCTCGATCAAATGGAGCAAATAGTTCAATGAAACTTTTTAAAATTTTAAGTGGCCTGGCCATATTGGTCGTAATTTTTTTAATCTTTATCGCAGTTAAATCTGGATTATTTAAACCGGTCACGTGGCGTGATGCCAAAGATTTAGGTCCGTTTTCGGTTTTATATATGGAACATTGGGGACCCTATCACCAAATTATCGATGACTTACAAAAAGTAGAACGCTGGGTGCAGGCGCAAAACAAAACCTGTCTGCAAACTTATGCAGAATTTTTAGATGACCCCCAAACCACAGAGCACGCACGAATGCGCAGTCACGTTGGCTGCTTGGTGGATCAAAAATTTGCAGGCATTCCTGATGATTTTAAACAAAAAATTGTGCCCAAAAGAAAATATCTGCAGGCCTTTTTTCAAGGTTCGCCTGCGATCGGTCCACTGAAAGTTTATTCCGGTTTGACTGGGCAAATTGAAACGCGAAAACTAAAATTTTTAGGCGCCCCGGTCGAATTGTATACCGAAGGCCCGCCCTTTGAAACCGAATATTTATTTCCTGTCGAAGAATTAAATTCCGCGAATTAAATTCAGCGCACTGCCGGCTTGGAACCATTTCACTTGTTCCGTGTTATAAGAATGCGCAAGTTCAATTGTTTCTTTTTTGCCGTCCGAATGTTTCAAAACTGCTTTTACATTCTTGCCGGGTGCAAAAGTATTTAGATCAATCAAATCAACGCGGTCATCTTCCTGAATTTTTTCATAATCTTTTGGATTTGCAAAAGTCAGTGCCAGCACACCCTGTTTTTTCAAATTGGTTTCATGAATCCGTGCAAAAGATTTTACGATCACGGCTTTGCAACCTAAAAATCGCGGGCTCATGGCTGCGTGTTCGCGCGAAGATCCTTCGCCGTAGTTTTCGTCTCCGAAAATAACCCAACCTTGATTTTTCGCCTTGTAATCGCGAGCGATCTTGGAATACTCAACGGATTTTTCGCCGCTTAAAATATTTTTGCCTTTGCCAATTTCTTTGGTAAAAGCATTGTCCGCACCAAACAACATATTGTTGGAAATATTATCCAGATGGCCGCGGTAATTCAGCCATTTCCCACCAGGACTAATATGATCCGTGGTGCATTTGCCTTTGGCCTTGGCCAAAACCAATTGATCGACAAAATCTTTGCCATCCCATTTCGCAAAAGGCTGCAACAGTTGCAGTCGATCCGAAGTCGGCGAAACTGCCAATTGCGCAGCCTTTCCTTGCGGCGATTGATAACCATCCACGTCGACAACATATCCACCGGCCGGAACTTCCGGAGCTGTCGGTGGTTTCAATTTTACTTTTCCAGTTGGTCCAACCAGTTCTTCTGTCAGCGGATTAAAATCCAAACGACCAGCAAGTCCCAACGCCATAACAATTTCCGGCGATGCAATGAACGCCAAAGTTTCAATGTTGGCATCATTGCGTCCACGGAAATTTCGGTTGAAAGAAGTTAAAATCGTATTGATCTGGCCATTTTTAACATCGTCGCGTTTCCACTGCCCGATGCATGGCCCGCAAGCATTGGCCAGAACCGTTGCGCCGACACTTTCAAACACCGCCATCTGTCCATCGCGCTGAACAGTTTTTGCAACTTGTGCTGATCCCGGGGTCACCAAAAACGGCTGCTGCATTTTCAAACCAACACCGATTGCTTGTTTGGCAACGGCCGAAGATCTTTCGATGTCTTCGTAAGATGAATTCGTGCACGAACCAACCAGGGCGCTGGACAACCGCACCGGCCAAGATTTTTCCTTGGCGTCTTTCGCCATCTGACTAATCGGTCTTGCGATATCCGGAGAATGCGGTCCCACGATATGCGGTTCCAGCGTCGACAGATCAATTTCATAATACTCGTCGTAGTATTTTTTTGGCTCTTTTAAAACTTCTTCATCCGGGGTCAGTAAATCTTTATTTTTTTCTGCCAAATTTGCCAAATTTTCTCGTTGAGTCGCCTTCAAATAAATCGCCATGCGGTTGTCGTAAGGAAACACCGAACAAGTTGCGCCCAATTCTGCACCCATATTGGTAATGGTTGCTTTTCCTGTGCAAGAAATGGTTGCGACACCTTCACCGAAATACTCGATGATTTTATCGGTACCGCCTTTGACCGTCAGCATTCCGCATAATTTTAAAATCACATCTTTGGCCGATGTCCAACCTTGCAACGAACCTTTTAAATGAACGCCAACCAGTTGAGGATTTTTAACTTCCCAAGGCAAACCCGCCATCACATCGGATGCATCTGATCCACCGACTCCGACCGCGCACATTCCCAAACCACCGGCATTGGGGGTATGCGAATCGGTTCCAATCATCAATCCACCTGGGAAGGCATAGTTTTCTAAAATCACTTGGTGAATAATTCCCGCGCCAGGTTTCCAAAATCCAATGTTGTAACGCGAAGATGCTGTGGCCAAAAAATCAAACACTTCTTTGTTTGATTTCATGGCCGAAATCATATCTTCCGTTTTACCGTGATAAGCTTGAATCAAATGATCGCAATGAACTGTGGTTGGAACTTCGGCTTCGTCTTTTCCGGCCAAAATAAACTGCAGCAACGCCATCTGCGCTGTCGCATCCTGCATGGCAACACGGTCAGGCCTTAGTAACAGAAAACTTTTTCCACGCAAAATCTCTTGCCCTTTAGGGTCGTCCAAGTGGCCATAAATAATTTTTTCCGCCAGGGTCAACGGTCGCTTTAAGCGTTCGCGGATAATTTTCAGTCGATCACGCATATTATTGTAAGTTTTAGTCACTAACTCTGGAGTTGTCGCAATACTCGATGCCATGGCTGCCCTCTCATTTTGGTTTCAATTAGATTACGAAAGTCTTAGCCCTCCCTCAACCTAATATTCTTTGCACTGTCGGGCAAAACACCCCAAAAGATGCCTATTTTCAAAAAGTTTCGACCAGCAGCCGCGATAGAGCTTTAATTTTTTAAACAAATTGTTTATATTCTGAATTGTGCAAAAAATTCTTGTGGTCGATGATTCTGAAGAGATCTTTATCCTCGTAAAAACGGCACTAGGAAACTCGTGCCAAATTTCTTGGACCCCAGACCTTATCAGCACACGCAAAATACTCGCTCAGGAAAACTTTGACCTGATCTTATTGGATATCAATTTACCAGATGGCGATGGGTTTTCTTTTTACGCTGAAATGAATTCCTTGACCAAAGACCTGATGCCACCAGTTATTTTTCTAAGCGCCAAAGACGGGACCGCCGAAAAAGTTTTGGGCTTAGCCCTTGGCGCAGAAGATTACATCACCAAGGGTTGTGATCTTTTAGAACTGAAAGCTCGTGTTGAAAGCAAATTAAAAAAACGTGCGGATCAAAAGCACCAAAGAAAAGTTGAAAAACTGGGGGCGCTGAATATCGATCACGAAAGTCAGTCGGTCTGGACCGAAAACTTAGATAAAAAGTTAAATCTAGATTTAACTCGTATAGAATTTAAAATTTTAATTTTATTGATGTCGAAACAAAATTCGCTGACCAAGCGAGATGAAATTTTAGACCGCGTCTGGGGTCAGGGGTTCAACGTCTATCCCCGCTCGGTTGACACACACGTTTCGCATTTGCGTAAAAAAATAAATTGCGCTGATGTCGAAATCGAAGCTGTTCATGGGCAGGGATACAAACTGGTCGTTCACAGAAAAATCTAGAGGCTGTTTCGGCAATTAAGAAACCAACCGACGGGCCCGAAAATAAACATCTTCAGATTTAAGAGGCTTTTCCCAAACGTCGGTGATTTTGAAATGTTTGAACTCGGGCCAAATCTTCGCCCGTAAATCACATGCTGACATTATAATGACCGGCAACGGGGCTTCGCGGCCCAAATACATACTTCGTGGGTCCTTCTCGATGGACTGGTCCACATAGGTCAGAACTTGTTCGGCGTCCATTCCGGGCAGCAAAAAGTCCATCACCGCCAGATCAACGTGGGGGGTGTAAAGCAGTCGATCGACTGCTTGGTTTCCATCTTGGGCAAAACGAAAACTGCAGTTGCAAGCCCGCAGCGCCTTCGTAACATGATAAACGGTATCCACATTATCTTCTGCTAAAAGAATGATTGGTTTTCCACCATGCCTTTTCTTATGAACAGCATAAGTATTTTCAAGATTATTTTCTAGATTCACTTCTTGTTGTTCCAGCTGATGTTGCATGTTTTCCTCCTAAGTCTATAATCCAAATTACACTGATTAGGTTTATAAGTGGTGGTTCAAATATGTTGATTAGGTCAAACTTTCTTCACAAGTAATTTGAACTGACTGTTCGTCCAGGTGTTGAACTAGTTTTTCACGCGAAATTGGTTTAGATAAAAAATAATTAC
>JBBQHD010000015.1:0-35588 GCA_038323665.1 Bdellovibrionales bacterium | reverse complement strand
AAAAAGTCATCACGGTTCATGGCGGTTCTCAACGCCGACCCAATGTTGGAATGACAGATATGGTTAATTTATATTCAAAACTTTTAGAAATCGAAGCGCCTTTAATTAATGGCCAGACTTTTAATTTCGGTTTTGAAAACTTAACGGTGATGCAAATTGCAGAATTGATTCAACAGAACTTGGGTGGCGCTCAAAATGCCGAGATCAAAGTCACTGATACAAAAGATTTGCGCGACTACCATATTTCTTCGGATAAAATTCTAAAGATTTTAAATTATCAGCCCGTAAGTTCCATTGCACAAGAAGTAGACCACTTGAAAAAAGAATTCGCCAAAGGGCATTGCGCTGAAGTCGAACATCCAGATTATTATAATATGAGAAGTATGAAATTAAACCGCGATGCAGGCGCCTATGCATTTTTATCGCGCCAAGACGGTTAGTCGATGAGTCAGATTGAATCCTTGCAGCAGATTGCCCGAGAACTTCGTTGGAGAATCATTTTGAATTCTCACCGAACACAGACCCCGCACCTGGGATCTTGTTTGTCTTGCGTGGATATTTTGGTGGCGCTTTATTGGAATGTTTTAAAAATTGATGCGCAAAATCCTACTGACAGCAATCGCGATCGATTTATTTTAAGCAAGGGGCATGCAGCTCCTGCTTTGTTTCAAGTTTTAGGAATGAAAGAGTTTTACCCCGAAAAAGATTTAGAAAAATTCGGTCAAGATGGCTCGATGTTTGGCGAACATCCACCAACCCCGGGTCATTTACCCGGCATTGAAGCAGCGACAGGTTCTTTGGGCCATGGATTTCCAATGGCAGCCGGAATGGCGCTTGCGGGAAAAATAAAAAAACAAAACTACAGTACTTTTGCTTTGCTAAGCGATGGTGAATGCAATGAGGGTTCGACGTGGGAAGCAGCACTTTTTGCAACCGCAAAAAAACTGCCACGAATGACCGTGATTATTGATTATAACAAATGGCAAGCCACTGGTCGCTCGGACGAAGTATTGGAGCTAAAGCCTTTGGCGGAAAAATGGAAGGCCTTTGGTTGGAATACCAAAGAAATCGATGGTCACAATTATGCGGCACTTTTAGAAAGCTTAAAAGACGGCTCGCAAAGCGCACAGCCCACCGCCATTATTGCTCATACAGTTAAAGGCAAAGGCGTTAGTTTTATGGAAGATGACAACAACTGGCATTATCGAACACCCAACGAGGAAGAATTATCCAAAGCGGAAATTGAGTTAGGAATCAAACGATGAGAAATGAATTTGCAAAAGTTTTAACAGAACTTGCAGAAAAAGATCCCAGCGTTGTGCTGTTAATGGGAGATATTGGTAATAAACTTTTTGACGAATTTCGCGGCAAATTTCCCGATCGATTTTACAATTGCGGGGTCGCTGAAGCCAATATGATGAGTGTTGCCTCTGGCTTGGCATTGAATGGTTTTCGTCCCTTTGTTTATTCGATCACGCCTTTTATTACGACTCGTTGTTTAGAGCAAATTCGCGTCGGTGTTTGTTATCACGAGGCACCTGTTACTGTGGTGGGAACTGGATCTGGATTATCGTATACAGATTTGGGCCCGACTCATCATTCTTGCGAAGACATTGCTTTTCTGCGCGCTCTTCCAGGTATGACGGTTTATGCTCCCGCGGATTCTCTGGAGCTTCGTTCCTGCGCAAAACTGATTTTAGCAGAAAATCGTCCTGCCTATATGCGCATTGGAAAAAAGGGCGAACCTCGATTGCATGAAATTGAACCTGTTTTAAAAAAAGGCGAACCCGTTTTTTTAAATCCGGGAAAAAACGCGCAAGTTTGTTTAATTTCCACTGGCACTATCGGTGGAGTTGCCAAGCAAATTAGTGAAGAACTGCAGAAAAAAGGCACTTCCTGTGCATGGGCCTCATTGCCGAATATTAAACCCATGAGTGTCGATGCCATTAAAAAATTAGCGCAAACATTTTCCCTTATAGTGACGCTGGAAGAACATTCCCGCATTGGTGGGATGGGCAGCGCGATGGCAGAACTTTTTGTGGATGAAAATATCCGCGGCACGAGATTGCTGCGATTTGGAACTCAGGATTGGTTTTTACATGAAACAGGAAACCAAAATTATGCGCGTCTTCGCTATGGTTTGACCTCAGAAAAAATAATTCCTGAAATTCTTCAAGCACTGAGTTCTCGAAACGTGGACTAAAGGAGTTTCCATGCGTGTCGGATTAGACTTCGACAATACGATCGTTTGTTACGACGAAGCTTTCCATCAATTAGCTATGGAAAGTGGCGCAATACCTGCTGACTTGCCTCGGGTGAAAGAAAAAGTAAAAGCTTATTTGCAACAGCGCGGCCGCAATGATTTTTGGACCGAGCTTCAGGGCTTGGCGTATGGACCACGTATGGAAAGCGCAGCAACTTTTCCAGGTTTTGAAAATTTTCTGAACATAGCCAAACAGCATCAGGCCGAAATTTTTATTGTCAGCCACCGCAGTCCCAAACCTTACTCGGGTCTTGATTATGATTTACATGCTGCTGCAAAAGCATGGCTTCATAATCGTCCTTGGATTTCATCACAACAAATTTCTATGCAAAATGTTTATTTCGAAGCGACTAAAAAAGAAAAAATCCAGCGCATTGCAGATCTGAAACTGGATTTTTTTGTGGATGATCTTGTGGAAATCTTTAAAGATGCCGATTTTCCTCAGGGCCTTCGCAAAATTCATTTTCGTCCTGGGGCCGAATCCTCGCCAGAACCTAATTTGATTCATGCCAAAAATTGGGATGATGTTTTGAGAATTTTTAAATCTTTATGAATTTAGATACTCTTAACTCTTTCGTAAAAGAAATTTTAAAACCACTGAATGTTGAAACATTTCAGATAGAAAGATTGCGTGGCGGTGGAAACAACCAAGCTTATCGCATCGACTGTGCCCATCAGAATTATTTTTTGAAACTTTACCATCAAGATCCCGAAGATCCTCGGCATCGCGGAGTTACCGAGTATCGATGGCTTGAAACCCTTTGGAAAAGTGGCATCAAAAATATCCCGCAGCCCATTGGTTTTCAGGAAAATAAAGATTTTTCAGCCGGAGTTTACGAGTATATTTCTGGTCGCGCGATTTCGACTGATGATGTGCACTTATCTACGGTTCAAGCGGCCGTAGATTTTATTCAAGAACTCAATCAAGTCCGAAACAACTCGGAAGTTCAGAAATTGCCGATTGCATCTGAGGCTTGTTTTTCTTATCAAGAACATTGGCAGACGCTTGAGAAACGGATCCAACGGCTGCAGCAAATTCAACCCGCAGCAGGTAGTCTATTTCAAAAAACAGAAGAGTTTGTGGCAAAAAATTTACTTCCCGTTTGGAAACAAATTTCTAAAAACCGACCGCGGGATTTCGAAAAAATATTATCACCGTCTGAAAGAATTCTTTCCCCATCGGATTTCGGCTTTCACAATGCCTTACTTACACAGCAAAATAAAATTCGCTTTATTGATTTTGAATATGCGGGCTGGGATGATCCAGCCAAGTTAATTTGTGATTTCTTTAATCAGGTTGCTGTGCCTGTCCCTATGGAGTTTTACCCAGTTGTGGTAAAGTCTTTTGCCAATATCGATAAGGATCTGCAACAAAGAACCCAGGTTTTATTTCCCCTATACCAGCTTAAATGGATTTGTATTTTATTAAATCACTTCTTGCCCTCAGACAGTCGAAGAAAGAAATTTGCCTTGCAAAATGCATCTCAATGGGAAACCTTACTAAATAATCAGCTGCAAAAAGCGATGGAACGGCTTGAAAACATTAATTTAAAATAAGGTGGAAAAATGGCTTATGTCGATTTTAACTCATTAGTTCATAAAAGTACCAAGCGAGATTATTTAGCCCGGGTCAACGATCCAGAATTTCCCAAAGCAAAAGCAGCCGAGTTAGCTAAAAAATGGGATTTTGATTATTGGGACGGAGATCGCAGGATTTGTTATGGAGGCTATCGTTATGACGGGCGCTGGCTTAAAGTCGCACAAGCGATGGCGGATCACTATCAAATTAAGCCCGGAGATAAAATTTTAGACGTCGGCTGTGGTAAGGCATTTCTTGCTTATGACTTCACTCAAGCAGTTCCTGGCGTAGAAGTTCATGGCCTGGATATTTCCCCCTACGCAATCAAAGAAGCCAAACAGGACAAAAATTTGCATCTGCAGGTGGGAAGTGCCACAAAACTGCCCTTTGCTGATAAGAGTTTTGATTTTGTTTTCTCGATCACCACCTTACACAATCTGCACAATTATGATTTGGATTTGGCGCTTAAAGAAATTGAGCGTGTGGGCAAAAAAAATAAATATATTTGTGTTGAGTCCTATCGCAGCGAGCAAGAAAAGGCGAATTTGTTGTATTGGCAGGTCACCTGCGAAGCGTTCTGCACCCCGCAAGAATGGGAGTGGTGGTTTAAACAAACAGGCTATACAGGGGATCATTCTCTAATTTATTTTGAATAATAAGAAATTATTATTGGAGTTTAAAATGGAAATTAAAATATCTTCTGAAGTTCCTAAAAAATTTAATGCTGCTATTTTGGTCGAACAAAATAAACCTTTAGTGATTGATGAAATCGAAATGCCCAACGAAATCAGCATTGGGCAAGTTGTCGTTCGATTGAGTTGCACAGGAATTTGTGGCTCGCAATTAGGAGAAATTTCTGGAGCCAAAGGGCCTGACGCTTACTTGCCGCATTTGTTGGGACATGAAGCTCACGGAGTTGTCGTGCAGACAGGGCCAGGAGTGAATCATGTGAAACCAGGAGATTCCGTGGTTTTACATTGGCGCCGCGGCACCGGCGAAGACGCACAACCACCCAAATATATGTGGAAAGGTAAGCAAGTTAATGCGGGTTGGATTACAACTTTTAATGAGTGGGCCATTCTTTCCGCCAATCGAGTGACCAAAGTTCCCAGTGATTTAAATCCAGAAGTAGCAGCACTTTTTGGCTGTGCCGTAACAACAGGTTTAGGTGTAGTTGAAAATAATGCGCAAGTTCGCTTAGGCGAATCAATTCTAGTTTATGGTGCTGGTGGTGTTGGTTTAAATATTATTCAAGGGGCTGCCTTATCTGGTGCCTATCCCATCATTGCTGTGGATTTATTTGATAATCGTTTAAAACTAGCAAAAGAAATGGGCGCCACACATTGTTTCAATGCGAAGACTGAAAAATTCGATGAAGGCAGCATTAAGACAATTTTGAATCAGGGTTTAGACATTGCCATCGATAATACTGGATCTCCTGAAATTATTGAGAAGCTTTACAGTTGGGTGAAACCCGCCGGTCGCGTGGTTTTGGTCGGAGTCCCTCGGAAGGGAAATAATATTAATATTTACTCGTTGCAATTACACTTCGGAAAACAATTAAAAGGTTCGCAAGGTGGTGAAGCAATGCCTGCAAAAGATATCGCCCGGTATTTACAACTTTTCTATGCCAAGAAAATGCAGCTAGAAAATTTAATCACTTATCGCGGAAAACTTTCAGATATCAATACCGCAATAGAGAAAATGAAAAGCGGCGAAATAAGCGGCCGATGCATGATCTCATTTGAAAAGGGGATCTGATGTGCGGGATTAGTGGCATAGTATCGCTGCAACAAACGCAACAAAACCATCTGGAAAAGAAAATTGCCGTCATGAACCAACTGATCACTCATCGGGGCCCTGATGGCGAAGGAATCTGGATCCACTCCAATAATAAAGTTGGTTTCGGCCACAAACGTTTAAGCATCATCGACATTGCAACAGGTGCACAGCCGCTGAAAAGTCGCACGGGCAATGTCATCACATTCAACGGTGAAATTTATAATTACCTCGAGATCAAACGTGAATTGCAAGATTATCTATTTCAAACAAAATCAGATACAGAGGTTGTGCTTGCGGCCTATGAAAAGTGGGGCGAATCCTGTGTTGATCGCTTGACCGGAATGTTTGCCTTTGCGATTTGGAATGAAAAGGAACAAAGCCTTTTTTGTGCTCGTGATCAATTTGGAATTAAACCCTTTTACTATGCACAAGTCGGCGATGCTTTTTATTTTGCCAGCGAAGCCAAGGCGCTTTTGCCTTTTTTGTCAGCGATTGAAACCGACACTCGAGTTCTTAAAGAATATTTAACTTTTCAAATTTACTTAAGCGAAAACACTTTGTTTAAATGGATTAAGCAGCTTCTTCCTGCCCACAAAATGAAAATTGAAAATGGCCAAGTAAAAATTAATAAGTATTGGGAAGTAAACTACAATTTAGATTTTGAGCATGACGCACAATATTTCCAAACCGAGCTGCGTGGTTTACTTAGTAACTCGGTAAGCTTGCACACCCGTAGTGATGTTCCACTAGGGTCGTACATTAGCGGCGGTATTGATTCTGGAATCGTGGCATCTTTGGCCAAACAAATCGGTGGCGAAGAAGTTTTAGGATTTACGGGAAAGTTTGCCGAAGCGGGCGCACTTTATGATGAAAGCGTATATGCAAGAGCTGTCGCAGATAAAAATGGAATTACACTGCACGAGCGAAATATTACAGCAGAAGACTTCATCACATCCATTCGCAAAGTGATTTATCATTTAGATTATCCGGTGGCGGGCCCAGGAGCCTTCGCGCAGTATTGTGTTTCTGATTTAGCATCAAAGCATCGCAAAGTACTTTTAGGTGGCCAAGGGGGCGACGAAATCTTTGGTGGCTATTCTCGGTATATTGTCGCTTACTTTGAGCAATGTATTAAAGCTGGGATTGAGGGAACGCTTCATAATGGAAATTATGTGGTCACTTATGAATCCATCATCAAAAATCTTCCAAGCCTTGCAAACTATAAACCGATGATTCAAGAGTTTTTTTCTTCAGGAATGTTTGAATCGCTGGATCGTCGATATTTCAAATTGGTGAATCGAGTTCCTGCATTTGGCAATGAGCTCAACTGGAATGATCTGCCGAAAGATTATAATGCTTTCGAAGTCTTCAGCGAAATTTTCAACGGGGTAAATGTCGGGAAAGAATCCTATTTTGATAAAATGACCCATTTTGATTTTAAAACTTTATTGCCCGCCCTTTTACAGGTTGAGGACCGGATGAGCATGGCTTGGGGAATTGAGTCCAGAGTTCCATTTTTAGAAAAAAATCTCGTTACATTTGCCGCGACAGTGCCTGCCGATATTAAATTCAAGGATGGTTCATTAAAACTTTTGCTTACAAAAACCATGGGCGATCTTCTTCCCGAGAAAGTTCTTAACCGTAAAGATAAAATGGGTTTTCCAGTTCCCTTAAACCAATGGATGAAAAAGGAACTCAGGGAATTTGTTGGCTCCGTATTTAGTAATCCACAAGCTCAGGGGCGCGGCTTCGTTGATAATAAAAAGGTCTTACAGATGATTGAAACGGAATCGCAATTTGGACGAACCGTTTGGGGGTATTTGTCGCTCGAACTGTGGCAGCAAGAATTCCACGATAAAAGCAGTTTTTATAAAGATCTGCTTAATTTTTAAAGGAGTCGATATTGGTACAATCAATATTTGCAAAGCCAGTTAACTCGCACCACACACCTAGTTTTATCGAAAGTTTTTTATGATAAAAAAAGTCCGGACGAAGTGGGGCTATGATCAAAAAGATTTAATTTTGACATTCAATTTTTTTAAAATGAATATTCGTGATCGGTATCTTGCCTCAAGCCTTGGCGGAATATGGGCGATTGCGAATCCAGTTTTAATGCTGAGTATTTTTACTTTTGTTTTTGGATTTGTCTTAAAATCAAAAGCACCAGGATCTGAAACGACTCTGTCCTACGCAATATGGATGATCGCAGGTTATGGACCTTGGATCGCAATTACCGAAGGGATCATGGCTGCAACAATGTCGGTCGTCTCTGCGGCGGGGCTCATAAAAAATATGTCGTTTAAGTCAGAACTGTTGCCGATTGCGAGCGCTCTTACAGGTCTGGTTTCGCTGGCTGTGTCGCTGTGCTTTCTTGTCATACTTCTGGTAGTCGACGGCAACTATCTTTCTTGGCATATTGTTGTCATTCCTGTTGTTGTTTGTTTGCAATTTCTAATTGTCAGTGCGATTGGACTCTACCTTTCAGCTATAAATGTATTTATCCGTGACCTTGGATACGCTTTGCCGAACTTCATCACCGTGCTTTTGTTTGCCACACCAATTTTTTATCCACTGTCGGGACTTCCAAAAATTATTGCTCAAATCGCGAAGTTTAATCCGTTTTATTTGTTAAGCGAAGGCTATCGTCAGCCATTGCTCAATCATCAACTACCAACGCTTTTCAGTATGGCTTACTTACTTATTCTAGGAATGGGACTGTTTATAACTGGGTTGATCTTCTTTCGAAGAGTGAAGGGGCAATTTGAGGGGCGACTTTGAAGACGGTTGCAATCCATCAACCGAATTTTTTTCCATGGCTTGGATACTTTAACAAAATCTTACAATCCGATGTTTTCATTTTTCTTGATGACGTACAGACTGTAAAAACAGGCGGAAGCTGGTTTAACCGAGTAAAATTCCCAAGTCTTGATCATAGTGAGACTATGTGGGCAACGGTTCCGATTCAAAGAGTCCCTGGGACGCAAGAAATTCGCAATACAATAATTGCAGATCGAGACTCTTGGCGAACAAAATTTTTAAGTGCACTGACGAACAAATACCCCCAAGCAAAATTCAGATCACAAACACTCGAGCTGATCTCTTCATGCCTTAAAGCTGAGACGACTTATCTCAGTGAACTCAATACGAAATGTATTCAGTCGGTCTGTCGTGAAATCGGAATCAGCAACTGCGAGTTTGTTCAGTCCTCCAAATATGCATCGAGCGCGACTGGAACAGATCGGCTAGTTGAACTCACCAAAAAGGCAGGCGCTGAAACTTATCTTTGTGGCGGTGGATCCGCCGAATATTTCGATGAAAAGCTATTCACACAAGCGAATCTAAAGGTCAGGTACCAAAAGTTCACACCAAAAGCATACCCTCAAGGTGGTGGCTCCGTATTTTTACCAGGTCTGTCGATTCTCGATTTATTAATGAATATGGGTACAGCTCGCGCAAAGGAATTTATTGAGTAGTCTCACAGAGATACAAAATCAATCACGCTTGGATAGATAAGCGCCGGTCTTCCACCTACTGAAGGATTTGCGCAGGTCACTTCGAATATGGTCGATCGCTCTGCCAAGACTGTATCGGAAAGATTCCTGTCTGAAGACGTGAAGCTGAGAACTTGTAATATCGATTGATATATTCCCTGGCCCAAACAAAATTGATCTAACTGCAGTTCAAATTTAAATTCACTCGATGGGTGTAATTCTTGGGATAATTGTTCAAACATTTTAAGACCGTCAAGACGGATGATTTGTAACTTGAGTTTCAATTTATTTTGGCTGTATTTGTTTAACTTGATAACACCTTGAAATAGTAAATCTTTGCCAGAGTCGATGATTTGTCGTGGCTCTGAATTTCCCTGATAGCATATTTCAAAATTCGATATCTCAGTATCGGAAGTGACGGCTCGATTGATCATCAGATTTTTAAATTTACTCATAAGAATATGTTCGTTTTCACGCCTTACCGAATCTAAGTATTTTTCTGTTATCTGTTCAGGTTTTCCATCTGCGATCAGTTGACCTTTATTCATCCAAATACAACGAGTACACATTTCGTTGATGGTTTTCATGCTGTGGGAAACCAAAATGACAATTTTCCCAGTGTCGCAAATTTCACGAATTTTTTTAGCGGCCTTGGCTGCAAAAACGGCATCACCGGCCGACAATGCCTCATCAATAATTAAAATTTCTGGAGAAAGACACGTGATCATTGAAAATGCGAGTCGAGATTTCATACCTGTCGAATATGTACGAACAGGATAGTCTATGAATTCGTCGAGCTCGGCAAATGCCATGATTTCATCGAGGACCAGGTTAATTTCACTTCTGGTTTTGCCCTGGATCTCGCCATCAACATAGATGTTTTCTTTCCCCGTAAGATCCTCTCGAAGGCCAATTCCTAAAGTCATAATGGAAGTCACCTTGCCGTTAACTTTAATTTGTCCGGTTGAGGGGTTGGACAAACTGGCGATCATATGGAGAAGAGTGGATTTTCCGGCGCCATTATGTCCAATGATGCCGACTCTTTCTCCATTATTAATTTTTAGACTTACATTATTTACTGCAGGCCTTGGGTCACGGATGGATGGCTTAGAAAATAGTGAAGATCTCGCAATTCGATAGAGCTTTGAAACTTCGCTGACTTCGATTGAAGGTGATAGGTTCAATTCCTTAGACATTTTTAATTTTCCAATTCGCGGCAAGATGACCAATCAAACTTGTTTCCGGGTGCCCAGAAACCATTAATTTAAGTGCATTTCCATAGGTCCAACTGCGAACATCATAAATTTTTTTCGTGGATGAACTTAGAAACAGATTCAAAGAGTACTCGCCGGAAGACAGCGGTAACCTCGGTATGCGAAGTCGCAGCTGATGTCGACCCTTCAATACCGCGATTGATTTTGGATCTGACATCAAAAGTATTTCCCAGCCAATACCCAGTCGCAAAAGTTCAATTGAATACCCGAAAAGAACTTCTTCATCTTGCAGAAAATCGACAGGAATTTGAGCCTCGAAATCCTCACCCGATTTTGTATTAAATTCTGTCGACATCGATTTTGAAAACTTCGGAGTATCTGGATCAGGTCGTTGCAAATTTAAATACTTTGCCACTGCAATATCTGCTTGGCCTGAAAACACCACACTGCCTTTTTCGATAATGTGCGCAGTTCTACAAAGCTTGATTACAGCAGACCAATCGTGGGTAACCAAAAGACCTGAGGCTCCGTGACCCAAAAGGCCTCGCATTCGCAGCCAACATTTATTTTGAAAATGCTCGTCACCTACAGAAAGAATTTCGTCGATCAGATAAACATCATGCGGAATTGCTGTCGCAATCGAGAAATAAAGGCGACTTGCCATTCCCGAAGAGTAACTTCGAATCGGTCGATCAAAGTAATCCTCAAGCTCTGAAAATTCTTTTATATCTTTCAGCATTGTAGGAATTGCTTTGCGAGATACACTTTTTAAAGTAAGCAGACGGTTCGCACACTCGCGACCCGTAAGGTATGCGTTGCCTCCACCGCCCAGTTCAAACAGACCGGTAAGATCACCGCTTACTTTAATAAGTCCAGATGTCGGCGAATAAACTCCGCCCAAAGTGCGAAGCAAAGTACTTTTGCCCGCACCATTGTGACCTAGGATTCCAGCGATTTCTCCTTTTGGTACCCGTAATGATATTTGGTTCAGCGCGTGGATGTGCGGCAAATGATTTGTAGATCGCCCCAAAAGAATTCGCCATGAAAGTCCTTCATCAGAAATAGAAAATGATTTACTGACCTTGATGCACTCAAGTTTTGAAAGTGAGTTGTCTGAGCTGTCCTGCAACATCTAAAAGAGGTAACCGCGGTCACTTATAATAATCAAGCAACATGGGGTCACCTTGTAGCAACTTCGAATAAATTTCGTCAAAACGTTTGCCCCCTGCCTCTGCCGAATGCCATTTGACTGCAAATTTTCGTGAGGCATCTCCTATGGTCTTCCGTTTTTTGGGGTCAAGGAGTAGATCGCGCAGAATCGATTCCACTGTCGAAGGTGTAGCGCTGATAATAGGAAGTTCGGCCGCATAGTCGGGAATTTCTCGTCGCAAGTCTTCAAGCCACTCGGGCCTAATGTAACAAATCACCGGTTTGCCCAGCATCATTGCCTCTCGGGCATTCGCGCCGAACCAGCCATAGGTGAGCATTTCCAAAAATATATCGGCTTGTGCTTGGATAAAGCGAACTTCTTTGTTGGGGACACAATCAGGTTCGAGGACTTCAAGCTCAAATCCTTCTGCTTGCAGCTTTTTTACGAGGGGCATGTACACATGCGAAGACTTAATATTAATGCCATTTTCGTCTGTACGTTCCGCCTTATTGCCGATGGCGTGGTAAAGACGAATCACATTGGCAGATTTTTTTGTGAGTCGATATTGTGGTGGAATTTCCAAATCTGGCCGCCAAAAGTTTTGATCAAGACAGTAGAACTCCGGCATCTCGTGCACCGTAGGCGCAAAGTTGTAATCGGCTCTGTTGCCACCAAGAAGACACTGATAATCCGAAACTTTGTTGCGAAATTTTCCCCAATCTAAGCTCAACTTATCACTACAGACATCGGGCCTGCTATACCAACTGCAGATTTTGCAAACAGATTCAGGCCCCCATTTGGCGAAAGCACTTTGTGAAACTCCATCATGACATCCGTTATTCGAGTATACTATTTTTTTCCCCAAAGCTTTGAGCAGCTTAATTTCTGCATGTTGTGCTCGGGCTTGAAAAATATAGTTCTGCAAGGGATCACCAAAACTGATACAGCGTGTATTTGAAAAATGAAAAATATCGTACTGGTAAAGTGCATTCATATAAAAACGAAAAGTACAAAGTCGGTCGTATTCGTAGTCTTTAGAAGTCGTGAACTGGAAGTCCTGGCCATGGTAAAAAATTTCTGACTGTGGGCTGGTATCCCAATTTAGAAGATCGGCCTTCCATCCGTAGTTTCGAAGTGCTCGTGAGAGATACCAAGAGTTGTAGTAAGCTTGCCCAGAATAAAGCGCTCTTCGACTCGCAAGGGCTCGAAATAGCGTGGACAACAAAGGAGCTGCCAGTCTCAAGAAGGAAAACTCAAGCAGTAACTTATCGCAATTTTCATTTTGTCCAAAAATCCCTAAAAATTTCTGAATGGCACGTCGCAGTTGAGTAGACATCTCATCTGATTTTTCTAAAAACAAAAGCTTATTTCTTTTCTCGCCAGTCTTTGCCACCCAAAGCAATGTTAAGATTGTGAAAACAAATTGCACAAGTTTTGGAACCAAGAAAATCCAATGCTTACCTAAATGTCTGCTTAAAAAAAATAAATCCCTTCGCAAATTGTTCTGACGTGGATCAGACATGGAATTTCTTTCTAAGCCCCGCAATCTCGGTCAAAGACAGAAGATTCGTAAAATATGTTCGACCTTTGTTGGTTTCAATATATGCACCCGAAAGAGGGGCGACCTGCGCACGAATCAAGTTGTACACCTGAAGATCTGTCATTGAGTTGAAATCGATCTTTGGTGAATCTGCATTAAGACGGAAACTGACTGTAGTCTTAGTTTCATCTTGAGGTATCAAGATGAATTGCTCTTTCAAAATTAACTGCACGGCGCTCGACAAGAACCCTGGTGTTGCAAGATGAATTCTGTCTCGTAAAGTCACCCATGTGTCATCAAAATAAATGGGAATTTCCTCTTGGTAAGCAATAGCCCCTGTATCGAATTGAGCCTCAATTTGATGAAGAGAAATTCCTGTCTTTTCATCTCCCCGAATCAGCGCCCACTGAATGGGATTGGGTCCACGATTCCGAGGTAAAAGGGAGGCATGAACATTGAATGCTTGGCCTTTAAATCCAGCAATTAAATCAGCTGGAAGTAGAGCGGAATAAGAAAAACAAAGCATAAGGTTCAGATCAAGATTGTGAACCAATTGACAAAAATCTGGAACTTTGCCGGACACTTTCGATGGTTGAACGATCAATGGAACACCAATGTCATCCGATATTTTTTTAAGTTCGGGCAAATAATCGGGGCGTAGGTGGGAACCAATAATGCATCTCACTTCACTAACAGGAATCGCCTTTAGAAGTTCTGGAATACCGTAAGCATCACCAACCAGTGCAATTCTATTTATCATCTGGACTCATACTTTCATTTGGTCTCGAAATAATTTATTTTCGAATATTAGCTCGTCCATCTCTTTCCATTTGTTGATCATATTGTTTGAGTGTTGAAGATGCTCTTCCTTCAACACATCTCACAATTCTATCGCGTGGGCTCATCACCAGCTCGGTCCACCACTCAGGATGCGTCAGAACATAAATCGATTCATGATTCGCGAGCAAAAAATTTTCGAGAGATGTAAAGCGCCAGTGCCCATTGGAATCTGAGCAATAGGGAAGTGAGCTCATCAATTTCTCACTGTAAGCATTGTAAAGATCCGCATAGGAGTCAAGTTTGTAGGCACTGGTTACCTCAGTTGGATTGTGAAATGAGAAGGACTTAATTGGAAATCCAAAAAAGGTTTCAAAAGTATCTTTCTCATTTTGCAATGATTTCTCCAGCTTATGCGCAGTACTGATGTCTGACTGTAAAGCATCGAAGTGCAAACCAATTTCGTGGCCCATGGAGTGCAGCTCAGCAACGATATTTTGCACCTGCGATTCAAAAAGATTATAAAAATAGCAACGCATATTAAAGTAATATGTAGCTTTGACACCAAGTGAGGCTTCAATTTTCCCAAACGCGAGCGCCGCCTGGGGTGAGCAGTCGATATCGTGTCGCCAAATTGCAAAGTTAGTATTTTTATCTTGTCGACAAAAGTTTTCAAACGTCGTTGGTTGATATTTTTCGATTACAAGTTTGAGAAGGCGCTGATAGTTTGTTCGTGTGAAATCAAGTTTTGAATCATGATCCGCTGTTGTCATCGCAGTCCTCCATGAAATTTCTCATCAAACATAAAAACTTCCTTAAGGCCTGTTGTAACTCTTGTTCGAGGAACAACCAGTGATTGACTCATTAACTCAATATCAGCAATGGCATTTTGTGGTGAATCTGACTTGAATTCAAAACTAGGCGACAAATTTAATGTGCGCGCGATGGTTTCAGACATTCGCTTGATCGAAATGATTTCTGGTCCAGCAAGATTCACCGTCATATTGCTGGTCAAATTCAAACATTGAATCAACGCTTGGGCTGCGTCACTGACATGAATTGGATTTATAAGAGGGCCCTCTTTGCCGGCAATTGAAATCGCACGTCCAGCGCGAATATTGTCGAACAGTCGTGGAATTAGCATATTTCGATTCTGCCCACCACCATAAATAAAAAAAGGTCGCAGGACAACCGTTGTCATCAATGCCGAATAATTCCTAATTAAAATCTCACCCATGTATTTGGTGTCAAAATAAAATTTCAATGTGCCTTCTGGCGAAAGTATCGGAAACGATTCTTTGATCGGTCCCGGCTGTGGTCCATAGATTCCGCCTGTTGAGGCGTAGACAAAACATTTTACTTTGCAGACTCGTGCATATTCTAAAAGTTTCGCGGTAGAATCTAGATTCACGCGAAAAAGATCCTCTGCTTTTTCAGGAAAACCGCGCATTTCGGTCGATTGACTTAAATGAAAAATTGCATCGATATTTTGTGGAAGTTGAGAAATCTTCCAATCCTTTGCGAAATCGATAATATGATACTGCGCGCCCTCGACAAATCGCGTTGCTTTACTTCGCGAGACAAGATGCACGTCCGCGCCCTGCGCCACCAAATCTTTTGCTGTGCGCGAACCAAGAAGCCCATTCCCGCCTGTGATTAAGATTTTTTTCTTCATCAGATTTCGCCATCGAATTGGTTAAGCCATGTTTCAACACTCAAAAGCGACCAAATCAACAGACGACGATTTTCCGTGCCGTCCAAATGATCTTGTATCAAGCCATGCACGGTCTTTCGATCCATCAGCGAATAAATTTTGGCATTCGGATTAAACAGCACACGCTTCACAAACTCGATGCTCTCTCCTTTGAACCAACTTGCATCCGGACCCGAGAAGCCTTGCTTTTGCGCACGACTAACATCGCCCGGCACGTGTCGCGACATCACATCCCGTAGAATTTGTTTACCCTCGCGGTTTTTTTCATAATAGCGCTGTGACTTTACCCCTGGCTCGTTTTCATTCACTCGGATTACTTCAGCAAGATTATTCAACTTAAGATGCACAGGGCACTGGACTGCAAAATCGACCAGATCATTATCTAAGAATGGAACTCGACTTTCAAGGCCATGAGCCATGCTCAGTTTGTCTTCGACAACAAGCAGTCCATGTAAAAATGTTTTGGCTTCGAAATAAAGCGAATGATTGATGTAGTCTTCAGGACGATTCAACTCAGTCGAGTGATGCTTGAAAACGTTACGAAAAATTTCTTTGGTATCGAAGCTTTTGCTGTCTTTCCAGATCGGGGCAAAAAAACTGTTCATTTTTTCGCCGGGGATTAATCGCTGCCAAAATTGAAAATATTTTTCTACGTAATTTTCAAAATCGTTGTTCACAACTGCTCGGTAGTAGCGCCATGGATAGCCGCCAAAAAGCTCATCTCCGCCTGCGCCAGATAAAACCACTTTCACAAATTTAGATGCCAGTTGTGCTGCGTAGAAATTTGGATAGCTTTGACCCACACGTGGTTCCTCCAAATGCCATGTCAATTTTTGCATTACGCGTTCCATATCGCCAGCTTTTAAAACTGTCTCGTAATGTTCCGTTTTAAAATGGTTCGACATAGCTTCCGCTTTTGCTCGCTCATCAAAGATCAGCTCAAGACCAGAAGCAGAGCTCAAATCAAATCCACAGGTAAATGTTTTTAAAAATGGATGGTTTTTCGCCGCAACCGCAGTGATAGAACCGGAATCAATACCACCACTCAGATAACTACCCAGTTCAACATCGGTTACAAGCTGACGATGAATCGCCTGTTGAAAAAGACGATCAAGTTCCTCGCGATATTCTTGATCCGATGCTCGCACACTTGGGTCGCGAAAATGATAGTCCCAGTATTGGGTCATTTTCAAAACTGGCTGAGCAGATTTCAAATCTAATATGCCGTAGTGTCCCGCTGGAAAAATTTGCACGTCTTCAACTAAAGTTCTATCTGTAAAAATATTTTGAAAAGTAAAATACTCGTACAAAGCCGAGCGATCGAGTTTACTACGGATATCAGGCAAAGCAAAAATTGCCTTTTGTTCTGAACCGAATGCAAAAGTATTTCCTTGATGTGAAACATAGAGTGGCTTGACCCCATAACGGTCGCGCGCCAACAGCAAAGTTTTTTCCTGTCGATCCCAAATCGCCAAAGCAAACATACCATTGAAACGGTCAAACGCCTTAAGTCCCCACGCTGCGATTGCGTTGAGAGCAACTTCGCTATCTGTTCTTGATCGGAATTTGTAACCAGCTTTTTCAAGCTCAGTACGAAGCTGTTGAAAGTTATAAAGTTCGCCGTTGTAAGATAGAACATATCTTTCATCATTTGAGAGCATCGGTTGATGACCCGCCTGCGTAAGATCGATAATCGCTAAGCGCCGATGGCCGATACCAACATTGTCTTGCACCCACTGGCCTTCGCTGTCTGGCCCACGATGTTCGATCGCATTTGTCATCGCCGTTACCAACGATTTATTTACTGGTCGACCATCTAAATAAATGAGTCCTGCTATGCCACACATAGAAATTCCATTCTACTTTTTCACTGCCTGAAGATACAAGCCGTAGCGATGTTGATCGCCCTTGTAATCATAACGCTTGGTTCGTTCCAGCGAAAAACCCTGTAGACCTTGAAGAATTTCATACTCACGAAAGTGATGGAAGTGGACCGAATCAGAAAACAATTCGGCTTTCTGAGTCCAAACCAACGAGCTGATATACAAACTACCACCGGGTCGCAAAACACGTCTGGCCTCGTCAATAGCGCGATGCCAATCCAAAATATGATCGAGACTAGTATTAAAAAACACATTGTCAAAACTTGCGTCTTGCAACGGTAAAAATTCCCCCACACCAACTAAGCGAAATTTATTTATATTCTGACAAAAGGGATCAAGCCCAACATAGGAAACGCCCTTCGGAAAAAGACTCGCGCCTATTTCTGGGCAATCACATCCCACATCCAAAACAAGTCCTTTGCACTCCGTTAAGAACTCTTGTGCTCGATACAAATGACGCCGGTAGTGTTCCTCCGTGCTTGGCGCATTGATCTCGCCAGATTGTTTGATGGATGAAAGCAAAAAATACTGCATAAATGCATTTCGATTTGCGCTAGCTGGAACCATTAGTCGATCACTGAAGTGCTCAAGCAAAGCTGTCGGCAACAGCAGCGGAACTGTTCCGCGAAATGGATAATTATTTTCGGCTCCATCAGAAAGCTGCTCTTCATGCAAATGCAACGGCTTACCCGAATCAGGAGACATTAGTTGCGGTATAATTTCATTAAGTGTCAGCCGCGTGGCGTGCGGTCTTTTCGCCAATGCTTCTGTGCTGATGGTTTGAGTGTTAAGCTCCATACCTTCTACCGAGCATTTTCTGCACTAAGACCAACGGCATTTCGTCGGGATTCAACCTCCACCAAATGCGTGCGCCGCCAATCGATCAATTGACGAAGTCCTTCGCGCAATTTGATCGTCGCTGTGAAACCAATTTCAGTTGTCGCACGCTTTGGGCAACCAATTCGGTTGCGCACCAAGGTCGCTTGACTTCGAGGAGCGTAAAGAATTTCTTTCTTGCAGCCGGTAAGTTCCAAAATCATCTCGGCAAGCTCTTTCAAAGAAGTTCGAATACCAGTTCCGACATTGTAATAGCGATCGGTTGTTAAGGCTTTCATTGCGCAAACATTGGCTTTGCCACAATCTTCCACTGCGATGAAATCAAAAGCTTCGCTGCCATCACCCAATATAGTTGGCGCTTCACCGCGGTCGATCGCATCGAGCATTTTCATAATCACGGCGATGTATGCGCCCCGGTAATCCTGCCTTGGCCCGTAAACATTCATATAACGAAGTCCTACAAGTGGAAGTTGATACCGATGAGCAAAGGCTGTCGCCATTGCCTCACCTGCAATTTTTGTAGCACCATAAAAATTTTTATTATTGAACGGATGATCTTCCGTCATAGGCTCGGTCACAGCATCGCCGTAAACCGAAGCACTGGATGAATACACCAGTCGTTTGATTCCTTGAGCAACGCACGCTTCAAGCACATTGAACGTACCACCGACATTGACCTCAAACGCAGACCGCGGAAAATCATGGCAATGCAAAAGCCATAAAGCTGCGAAATGAAAAACTCCGTCCATACCCTTCATTGCTTCATTTAAAATATCGCGATGAAGAAGTTCGCCGCCAATGGGGTAAAGCTTCACCCGTGGATCGCGCAGAGCATTCTGCAAATTTTCACGACTACCACGAGTAAGGTTGTCGTAAATCACAATTTCTTTGACGTCTTCACAAAGAAGTTGGTCCACAGTATGTGAACCGATCAAACCAGCACCGCCGATCACCAAGAGCTTTTTACCGCTCAATTCCATGACGTGAACTCCTTCTTACAAAGAAATGTACTTAGAAGGTATAGCCCATTCAAGGAAATACGCTTTTTTAAGGCAACAAAATAAATGGCTTTATCTTTACAAAAACTTTAATTGATTACAATTTACTGGGGTTTAGCCCTAAGAAATAAAGAGGCCCTATTCTTCTACAGAAAAATGAGGAATTACCCAAAGCTTAGCTTGCCCTCTCTGAGAGCAATTGCTTATATTACAGAGCTAAATAAGGAGTTTGAATGAAAGTATTAATTACTGGTGGGTCAGGTTTCATAGGCTCGCATACCGCGGAAAGACTTTTAGGCAAAGGTCATGAGGTTTTTGTTATCGACAACTATGCGACCGGCCGCAGAGACAATCTTCGCAATAATCCTAAATTGACAATTCAAGAAGGCACTATTGCAGACAAAGCCTTTGTGGATAAGTGTTTTGCAGATTTTAAACCAGAATTCGTGATTCATGCTGCTGCTGCTTATAAAGATCCAGAAGCCTGGATCGAAGACACTCATACCAATGTTTTAGGAACCATTCATGTGGTCCAAGCCAGCAAAGCTCAAAATGTAAAACGCTTGGTTTATTTTCAAACTTCCCTTTGTTATGGGCTGACCCCTGTTGAACAACCGATAACGTTGAAGCATCCTTTATTTTCCGGTAGCTACCCAGGTGGCAGCAGCTACGCCATTTCTAAAACTGGCGGAGAGCAATACATTGAATTATCGGGCCTTGATTTTCAATCCTTCCGCCTGGCCAATGCCTATGGACCCAGAAATATTTCCGGACCACTGCCAACATTTTTTCAGCGTCTAACATCCGGTAAAAATTGTTTTGTTATGGATACTCGAAGAGATTTTATTTACGTAGACGATGTTGTTGATGTAGTTGAGAAGTCTGTCAGTGGGGCTGGCACAAGAGGGTACTATCATATTTCGACAGGTTCAGATTATTCTATTAAAGAATTATATGACTCGACTATTCTTGCTTTGCAAATGCCAGAAAAAGCACAGGTCGAAGTTCGCGCCCGCAATGAGGACGATGTCTTTACAATTTTGATTGATCCTTCGAAAACAAAAAAAGATTTTTCATGGGAACCAAAGACAAAGCTTGCTGACGGAATTCGTACTGCAATTAATTATTATAAAGAATACGGAATTCAAGAGACTTTTACACACCTTAAAAACAGTAAGGATTGATCCAATGTCGGCATTTGGTTCATCACAGGTTTTGATCGTGGGTGGCGCCGGCTTTGTTGGAAGTAATTTAACAAAAATACTCCTGGCAGAAAATCCCCTGCTCCGAGTTACTGTTATTGATAACCTTATGTCTTCGGAAAAGGAAAATCTTCCTAAAAACGAACGTCTGACTTTTTGGAAGAGTTCCATTGCAGAAGATACGACTCTAAAAAGAATCAACGATGAATATGATTATATCTGGCATCTGGCTTGTTATCATGGCAACCAAAGTTCAATTCATGATCCGATCAAGGATCATGATAACAATCTTATTACAACTTTAAAGCTGATGAATCACTGTAAGGATTTTAAAAAGATAAAAAAATTAGTGTATTCGGCGGCAGGGTGCTCTGCTGCAAAAAAGACTTTTGATGAAGCCGAAGCAACAACAGAAGAAGCGCCCATTTCCTTAGTTCAAGACAGTCCCTATTCAATCTCTAAAGTTGTTGGAGAATTTTACTCAGTATACTTTTATAAACAGCACAAGCTGCCGACTGTTCGCGCGCGGTTTCAAAATGTCTACGGTCCTGGTGAGGTTTTAGGTTCGGGAGAATGGCGAGGAACTGAAGCTACAATTTGGCGAAATGTCACACCCACTTTCATTTGGAAGGCCATGCAAGGGGAAGCACTACCTCTGCACAACGGGGGAGATGCTTCCAGAGATTTTATTTATGTAGATGATATCTGTCGTGGCTTGATAGCTTGTGCTTTGGAAGGAAAACCTGGTGATGTTTATAACATTGCTAGTGGTCAGGAAATGACCATCAAAGAGTGGGCCGAAGCAATTATTGAACTCACGGGGAATAAAGGGAAAGTAGCGCTTTTGCCAAAGCGAGATTGGGATACTTCGGGAAAACGGTTCGGCTCTATAGACAAAGCTCGAAAAGATTTAGATTTCAAAGTGCAGATAAATTTTTATGAGGGGCTTAGAAGAACCGTTGATTGGACCGCAGAAAATCAAGACTTCATAAATGCTTGTATGCAAAAGCACCAGCACCATATTTGCAAATTTTTTAACGAGCCAATATGAAAATATTGATTCTATATGATGGGTCTAACACTCATATTAACACTGTCCGCGAATACCTGTTGTGTTTTAAAAAATATATGAATGCTGAAGTATGCTATGTTCCTGCGGCCAATGATTTTGTTTCGCGCAACACAGAAGATTTAAGTAGTTTTGATGCTATTATTTTTCATTATTCAATACGTCTTGCCGTGGATTGGCACATATCTTCAAGCTGGCTTCAACAGATCTATCTATACCAAGGCGTGAAAGCATTATTCGTACAAGATGAATATGAAGTTACAGATATGCTGCGCACCTGGTTGGTCCGCTTGAAGTTTGACTTAGTTTTTACTTGCGTTCCAAAAGATCAAATTGAGTTGGTGTATGCAAAGGCTCGATATCCCAATACTGAGTTTATAAATGTACTGACTGGGTACGCACCCGAGAATGATAAAGACTATCGCCCCTATATTTTACCAAACCAACAAAGAAAAAACACTATTGGCTATCGTGGACGGAAGCTCCCCTTTTGGCTTGGTGATCTTGCCCATGAAAAAATGGATATTGGTATTACACTAAAAAAATGGTGCCAGGAAAACAATATTACGTGTGATATCGAATGGTCCCCTGAACATCGAATATACGGAAATGCATGGTACAAGTTTTTAGGAAGTTCGCTTGCCACCCTAGGGACTGAAAGTGGGTCAAATATATTTGATGATACTGGCGATCTGCAAAAAAATATTACGAATGACCTTAAGCTCTATCCGCAGAAATCTTATTCGAAAATAAAGGCCCAGTATTTAAAGGGCCTCGAAAATCGGGTTACAATGAATCAAATTTCACCTAAAATTTTTGAATCTATTTGTCTTAGAACTGCACTGATTTTATTCGAGGGTAAGTGTTCTGGAATTCTGGAACCAGGAAAACACTTTTTTGAACTAAAAAAAGATTATTCAAATCTTTCAGATCTAAAAGATTTTTTCTTTGAAAAAGATAATATTAAAAAGATGGTAGATCTTGCTTACCAAGATATAATTGAAAGTGGTCGATTTTCTTACAAGGTGTTCTGCGAGCTTGTTGAAGGAAAAATTTGCGAAAAAGTCAGTACTAATCATAGAAAAAAATCAACTGAACATTTCTCCAAAGTAAAGGGGGCTGGCAACCCAGCCTATTCTTACATTTCTAACGATTTATTTTACTTTGAAAAAGACCCCGAAATATTAACAAGAATTCGTAGAACTCGCCGTTTTCGCAATCTGCAATTTATTTTTCGACCTTTGGATTTTTTATTGTCGCAGCTGTCCTTTAACTTTTCAAAAGGACGTTTCTTACTTTGTATTGGGCCAATCTTCAAATCAGAGTTTTTTGAATTAACCTTTTCCAATTTAGAAATCCAGAATGAAACCCATGCTCTGTTAAAATTTATCCCATCCCGCAATCCCGCCTTGATTGCATTTCCCCGCGAGAAAAAAAAATTTTTATTCGACACTGCCGGACAATGGAGTCCGCTAATTCTTATTAAATTTAGTCACTCCATTCGCGGGGGAAAAATGATCTCTTGCAAATTTTATGATTTGCTGACTCAAGATAGATTTTATTGGAAATTAGGAAAAAAAACTCTGGATATGTGGCTTCGATTGAAAAAAATATTTCGGATAGTGGACCTAGCTTAATGAAACGAATCCTATTGATCGCATGGTGGAATCCAAGGGGAATTAGTACTGTGATCGAGCATATTTCCAATATTAAAAAATTAAGTAATTACAAAATTGATGTTTTCAATGCAGCTCAGCTTCCGAATAGATTTAGAAATTATTTTCCGAAAAATATCTCGAAATATTCAGGAATTATTTTTCATAATACTGCGACTTATAATGTAGAGTTTCTTAAGGAAATTTCAAAATTCTTTACGCCCAAATTAGAAGACTTCCCTGGTTTTAAAATCTTGATGAAGCAAGATGAGATGAGAAGAGTGAACCAAACAAAAGAGTTTATCGATAGCTGGAAAATTAATGCCATCACATCCTGTTTAGAACCAAGTGAAGCAGAGAAGGTTTACCAATTATCAAAAAAAAGTAAGCTGCACTACATGAAAACCTATACTGGCTATGTCACCCAAGAAATGATGCAATTCCTAGCGCCGCCTCTGTCTAGTCGAATCAATGATGTCGTTTATCGAGGAATGCAGACGCCATTTGAGTGGGGGCGACTCGGGTATGAGAAATTCGAAATCGCAGAGAGCTTTAAAAAGCATGCTGCAAAATTTAATTTAAAAATGGATATTTCAAATAAAAATGAAGATCGCTTGTCCGGAGGCAAATGGATTGATTTATTGTCCAGCAGCCGAGCCGCGCTTGCTGTCGAAAGTGGTGCCAGCATATTTGATTTTGATGGTTCGATTGAAGCTTACTGTCAGAGCGAAAAAAGAAGGCAACCAGAAATTACTTTCGAGCAAATTCATAAAGAATATCTTCATCAATTTGAGAGAAAAATTAAATACAATCAAATCTCACCACGTCATATTGAAGCAGCCTACACCCGAACAGTTCAAATCATGTATGAAGGAGAATACAGCGGAATTTTACAAGCTGGAATTCACTACATTTCTTTAAAAAAAGACTACTCAAACATCAAAGAGGTGATTGATCTTTTAAAGAGCGACGAGATTTGCGAAAGCATGACCCGGAAGGCTTTCAAGGATTTAATTTTAAATCCGGATCTTTCCTATCAAACTTTTGTAAAAAATTTAGATCAACTTATTTCTTTAGATGGGAATGTAGTTTAACCTTCTATTTCAAAGTCTACGAAGTATTGAAAATAGATCCGATGATTTTAAATCCAGAGTTTTCACATCAAACATGTGTAAAACGCTTGGATCAGTTTATTTCTTTGAACTAGCCCCGGGTAAACTGTAATCTTTAAATAATTTTTATGACGTTAGAAATATTAGCAAAAAAAGCCATATTAAAAGTTTTAAGATCTTTCGGTGCCAGACGCCCTCCTAAAGATTCCTATGCGGCATTATCCAGCGCAGAATATTGGACCCAGCATAACGTGACCCAACACTATGCTTTTACTAGTAAAGAAGATTCTCTTTTGTTTATGAGATGGCGCTTCGCCCAGTATCTGAATTACGAAAACCTCATGCCCTGCACGGGGTTTGATAACAAAATTGTTTTAGATTATGGTTGCGGGCCTGGACACGATGTTGTGGGTTTCGTTGAATATTCTAAGCCAACAAAAATAATTGCTATGGATGTTTCAACAAGTTCATTAGCAGAGACTCAAAAAAGAATCACGTTGCATGATGCTTCTGCTTTAGTGGATATCCAGCTCATTCAAGAACAAGAGGGAATTCCTTTAGAAGACAATTCCGTCGATTATATACATTCTTCGGGAGTTCTGCATCACGCCCCAAACCTCGATAAGATCTTAAGAGAATTTCACCGAATTCTTAAACCTGATGGTCTTATAAAAATTATGGTTTATAATTCCGACAGCATTTGGAATCATTTATATGTTCCTTATATTTTGCAAATCACCCGCGGAGTTAACTCTGATTGTACTTTAGAGGATGCATTTCGAAAAAGTACGGATGGCAATGCTTGTCCGATCTCTAGGCGTTACACCGCAGATGAGTTCCTTGAGATTGGCAGAAAATCTAGTTTATCTGGAAAATTTTTAGGTGCTGCTATTAGTTTGGATGAAATGGATTGGGTTTCGCAAAAAAATAAAGCTATGTCAGATATCCGTTTGGCTGAAAAACATCGAATTTTTTTGAAAAATCTTACTTTTGATGAATATTTAAGACCCATCTATAAAGGCAATATTGCCGGAATCGATGCTGTTTTTGAATTTAAAAAGATTTCTAAATAATAATTAAATCAATCCCACAATTTCAATAGCAGTCAAATTTCCTCGCGTCTCCAATGCTTTAAAAGAATAGCGATCTTTAAAAACTTTAAACATCTCAACCGTCACCGATTTTTCTCTGGAAGGAAATTCGTGGGGGATTGCTTCAGGATGAAAGTACGCATTGTAGACAAAAATAATTTGGCCCGGGGAAAAGATTTGAGTTTTCATCAACTGAGCTTTCTTTTCCGATGCCCTTACGCTTAAATTAGTAATAATCGATGGATTTAAATTAAAGGCATTCGATCTTTGCAGGCAAATTGAAGTCATAAAATCTAAAATATCTGTATCCCAGCTGGGAAGAAGATAAAGAGGGTTATTGCCTTGTGAATATTTTTTTATAAGATCCAATTCATTTTTTTGAATTAGGCAGGGGTCAGGTTCTACCCAGGCAGCAAGGCTTTTTGTTCTTAAAGTTTCTGAAATATTTTTAATCATATTATAGGCATTGTTGGCAGACAAAGTAGAGGCAGGACCGTAATAAGACTGAATGCCATTGGGAAGATGAAAGATCCAAACTGGGATTAAAAACGCCAAAGCATGATTAAAATATTTTTTAGGAAATATTTTAAAAGCATAATAAAAACAAAGTAGAACCAGAATTGGCACCAATGCTAGAAAAATTCCATCAATCGAACGGTTGACGAAATAACTTGAGGTAACCAAAAGAGAAGTCACCAACAATAAGAACAAGGAGTCTTTCTGATTTTTTAAGAAGCTTAGAAAACCAAGGCTAATGGAACTGGCTAATAAAATCCAAACAGCCACCCAAGTTCCATTTGGCGCCATAGTTACAGATGAAAGCCGGTCCGAAACATTCAGTGTAACATATTCCCAAAATAATCTGATATTGGCAAACTGCCCAGACGCCATCCATATTCTTGTTTCTGCAAATATCCAAAATAATACAATAGCAAGCAGCCCCCTTTGAAAAGAAGCCTTAAAACGATGCTCATAAATATAAAGTGCACTATAAGGTAAAATTACAAATACCGCTGTTTCCATCGACCAGATGGAAGCCAAGCCAATCAGCAGAGCCTCGCACCAATTCCAAATAGAAGTTTTTAAAGGATATTTTTCCTGAGCAATCTGGACAATCAACATCAAAAAGAAAAAGCCAAATCGGAAGGGCCCTAAGGAATAAAAAGAATACACCATGGGAAGGTGAGACCAAATACTAAAAGAAATAATAAAAAGTATTCCCAAGGCGACTAAAAGCCAATTTTTAAAAATTTTTCTTAAAATCCATAAACTCATAAAAAAAGTTACAAAATAAAGAAATACATTTAAATAATAAGCCGAAAATAGGCTAATCCCCCCAAGAGCTTTAAATATCGCAGATAAAAACCAAATATTGGCCAAACCATATTGAGATTCAACATCAACTAAAAGTGCATGTCCGTGCATATCCTGAATAACCGGTCCTAAGATGGAAGACATATGAAATCCATTAATAAAACTAGTCGCTGGAAAAGCATTAATAAGAACACCTGTAATAATAATAAAGTAAATCCAATTGGGGATTTGCAGTGATTCCACTTTTATTTTTGAAAATAAAAACAAAAGACCGACAGATCCTATGCCAAAACATAATGGACGAAGAAATTTCTCGTTAGCATCAGAGCTACAAATGGCAATCGTAGCCACTGTTAAAAAAATTAAAAATAATGTCGGGAAAATGGAATTGATACGATTCGTAAGTTTTGAACTGTTTAATTTTTCCAGAAAAGTAGGGATAGTGACAAAACAGATTAATGCCGCCAACAGGGCAATAAAAACCGTCCGTGAATGTGATAACTGATGAATATTGGCCCATACGAAAACTAAAAAAAGGGCTCCAAGAGCTTGAATTTTACCCCCAGTTTCAAGGCTGGGCTTTAATAATTTTTTATGAAAAAAATAAATCAACGGAATCCCCAACAGGGCTATTCCATAAAAAAGCCGAATTTCTAAGGATTTTTGCGCTGAAAAATGCAAATTGGAAGGAACCAGTTTCGCAATAGTGAAAACAATCTCTGCAATTAAAAATCCAATTATAGGTAGAATTGAAATTAAAAACCAACTCTGCGTGGATTCATTCAGGCGAATCAAGCTTATTCTCTTCATCAAGAGTCCTTCACTTGCTTATTCAATACAAAATCCTGGATCAATTGCGCCATAAATAAAGCAGGGACAATTCTCAATGTCATCAAGACTGGATAGGAATATCTGTACTCGGCGTGAATGACGGCTAGGTAAGCCACCAGTAAAAAAATAAAATAATGATAAGTGATTTCCGGCGGCCATTTTTTACGATAAAATGCCATATAACCAATATAGAAAAAAAATATTAAATAGACTAAAATAATCCACTTATTGACAAAGCCAATCTGGACATAAGGATATCGATCGGTACTTATGTATAATACTGGCAGCCGCTCTAATTTAAACGCCAGATACTTCAAAGGATTTTTTAGGATCGCTTTTATAAGCAATGGCGCGACTACCGATACCGGCACCCATCCTTTACTCATAAGCTCTCGCACTTTAACGCCAGCTTCTGGATCTAAATAATCTCCGACTCGAATTCCAATGGTATCAATAAATCCTTTTTTATATTCATATTCTGAAAAGTAATAGGGGCCGGGCATAGTTCCAATTCCAGCCTGACCGACGATAAAATTTCCAATTCGATATCTATTCCAGTGTTTGGTTAATCTTCTCGGCACAAAAGCGACAATGAAAAATATTAAACAAAGCAGAAGTGCCGGTTTTAATTTTTTACGATTGCGGACAACAACCTCAACTAAAAAGCCTGCTATAGTAAAATAAACGAATTGAAAATTAGACTCTCGGCTCAAAGAGGCAAGTCCCAATGCTAAACCTGCATAAGCAAAATAACGCTTAGAAGGCTTGGGCATCTTCCAAAAATTTTGAAAGGCCTTTGCTAAAAAATAAAACATAATCGCCAAGGGTATCGCGCTGATATTTTCCGAGGAAGATAAGGAGGATGAATAGGTAACAAGGTGAAAACCTGGGCAAAATCCGCAAAAGAACGCAGCCATCAAAGATGCTGCAAAATTTTGAGTGAAAAGCCAAAATGTTGCCATAATAATAAGATTAGAAATAAAATCACACAAAAAAACATAATAAAAAATAACCTTCATCGAAGTGAATCCAAAAAGTTTTCCAATCCACAGGGCCAATGCATAACCGTAAGGAGTGCCTGGCCCCCAATAATCTGTGGGAGCATAACTAGGAGGATTGCACGTAGGGCAAGAACGAGAAAATCCATGGCCAGCAACAATGTGATTGGCAATATCCAAATAACCGCCAGCATCCCCACCAAAGGTAATTTTGGACCACTCCTCTGTGGAAATACTTAAGTTTAAACGAGGATCTTCCACGCCTGAATCTAAATATTTATAATTTTGGATCGCAGAGTAGACCAAAAAACACAGCATGAAAAGAATCGGGATAAGCTTTTGCTTGGGCGAAGTGATTTGTAATTTTAAAAAATTTCCTATTGCTGTCATGATCCTCAAAATTTGTTACTTTAAAATTGCAGAAACGGCTTTAATAAACTGAGCCCGCGAGACTGAAGTTTTATTCCCGATAATTCTTGTTTTCAAACCCGCAAACACATTGCCAAGGAAAGGAACAAAAATAGGGGGGCACTTTACTTTAACCAGCAACGAAGTGATGGCAAAAAAAGCATCGCCAGCACCCGTTGCATCTACAACGGAATCAGCAAATGCAGGCGAGGTAAATTCTTCTTGAGTATTTTCAGGTAAAAAATAAGCTCCGTGCGCACCTCGTGTCACTGCGACACTAGCTCCTAAGCGCGCTGAGTCTGCACTGATTTTTCGAGTCAGCTCGATAGGAGGAATTTTTCGATTGTGATAGGCCAGCTGGGCTTCTCGGATATCAATACTTAAAAATGAAAACTTTTTATGCTTCGTGAAGGGATTAAAACCAAAATTGGAAGAATTGGTTTGAACATTTAAGCCAATAAAACTTTTTAATTCTGCAACAGCTTCCAAAACAGATTCTTCGAATAAACCATGTCCAAAGTCTGCAACAATAGTGACTAAATCTTTAGAATCGTTTTTCTTTAAAGTTTCACAAAATTCTTTAGGGGAATGATGGGACCATTGATCGGCACGCAGCTCGGTTAATTCAAAAATTCTTTGCGAGTTATGGATGGAAATATATCGTGTTTTTCGTGGCGTCGGAATGTTCGGCAACTCTTGTGCGACTAAACGAATGCGCGCATCCATTTTATCTTTTAAAAGATCAGTAAAATAGGCTTCCCCACCATGAGTTGTAAAAAGACTGACCTCTTTCACAAAATCACTTAGGTGATTTGCGATGGCCAAAGATCCCCCAGCATAATTTTCTTCATACATAAATTTTGCGGAAACCGAAGGGCTTTTGCTAGATAGATTCTCCGGTTGGCAAAATCGATAAGTATCCACGATGGGTTCGCCGATCACGTGAACCGTCTCTTTAGAAATTTGCTCGAGAACTTCTTCGATTCGCGAAAAACCACCGGCCTGTTGAATATTGCGAATGGCTTTTTGCTGCTCTTCGCCCCAAGGAGTGAAAAACTTATTTATAAGAGTAGAGGAACTAAAGGTTTCATCATCGGTGAAAACCAATTTTCCTCCGCCGCGCTCGACCGCAGCCTCTTCTTCTAAAATGCCTCCGGTAATATCAGTGGCACGATCCTTATAATCGGGACCCTTTACATAAAAATTAGGTTTCAATTCCTGAATAGCGGGGACAGCCAAAGGAAACTTATTGATGGCGACATAATCAACAACTTCAAGGCCTGCCAACATGCGAGCTCGAACTGCTGCATTAAAATAAGGTCGACCAGGTCCTTTATTTACAAACTCATCGGAAGTCAGAGTAACAACTAAAATATCTCCAAAGCGTTTTGCTGCCTCGAGATAAGCCAAATGTCCTGCATGCAGCACATCAAAAACGCCGTGGCAATGGGCTATTTTTGCAGAGCCACTTTTCTGGCGAACCGAATGCAGTTGTTCAAAATCAATAATCTTGGCATTTTTTGAGTTGCGCATTTTTTGACAGTAGTAATTTTGATTTTGAATGGCAAGTCTATACTCAAATCCAAAGAGCCTATTTAGAGCGATCTGAAGTCAGAGCCAAATACTGACTAATACAATGCATGATTGCTTGGTGACTGTCCTCGACAATCCCATAATTATTAAAATTTACATAGATATTCACTGCAGAATAATTACGAACTTCACCGCCGGTAAAACCAGTAAAACTGATACAGGTCATACCTTTTTTTTGCGCAACTTGAGCAGCTTTTAAGATATTAGGACTGTTTCCCGAAGAAGAAATCAGAAGCAGAACATCGCCCTTTTCCCCCAGCATTTCCACCTGTTCGGAAAAACTATTTTCATATCCGCAGTCATTTCCTAAGGCTGTTAGCAGCGCTGTATTGGCAGAAAGCGAGTAAACTCGTAATGGTCTACTGTGCTCTGAACGCGTCCCCTTCATCCAATCGCAGCAGAGGTGATCCGAAATCGCAGCAGATCCACCATTTCCCGCCACATAAATACGACGATCTTTTTGGACCGCATCCCGAATAATGTTAAAAGTTTTCTCTAAAGAAATGGGATCAATGGCGCTAAGAGTTTTTTCTAAGGCTTGAGTGTAAAGCTTAAAATGCTCGGCGATAGAGCTTGCTTCGAAAACCGTGTTTTTAAATCTTGGATCTGCTATCATTGCTCCTATGTATAACAGCGGTTGTTCCCAGAATCAAATTTACGATATTATTATTATTGGCGGCGGAATTGTTGGCCTTACGGCCGCTCGGTCGCTGTTGCAGCGAAAAAAACTTTCTATTGCTATTTTAGAGAAGGAAAATGATTTAGGGGTTCATTCCAGCGGGCGCAATAGCGGCGTCCTGCACGCCGGCTTCTATTACTCATCGGATAGTTTGAAAGCCAAGCTGTGTTCCAAAGGATCGCAGCGGATGTTCGAATATGCCCAGGAACAAGGGATCCCTGTTGAAAAAACTGGAAAAGTGGTCGTAGCAACTCGGCCCGAGAGTGTTTCACAAATGCAAATTCTTTTGGATCGCGCCCAAGCCAATAATATCGTGCTTAAGAAAATTGATCTGAAACAGCTGCACGAGCTTGAGCCAGAAGCTTTTAGCATCGAAGCGGCCCTTTATTCTCCGAATACGGCGGTTATTGATTCTAAAATAGTTTTAAAAAAACTTTCCGAAGAATTAATTTCCAAGGGTGTCCAAATTTTAAAAGGCCATGAGGTCCTCCGAATTGATTGCGAATCCAAGTCCATTCAAACCGGCCAAGCAACTTTTCACTACGGACATATTATTAACTCGGCCGGTTTGCATGCAGATCGCATTGCCCATCAAATGGGCGTCGGGAAAAATTACTGTATCCTGCCTTTTAAGGGCGTTTATCGAAAACTCTCACCCGAAGCAGCTCGGCGTTTCAAAGGTTCGATTTATCCTGTGCCTGATTTACGGGTGCCCTTTTTAGGAGTTCACATTACTCGCAATATTCATAATGAGGTTTATGTTGGACCTACGGCTATTCCTGCGTTTGGCCGTGAAAACTATGGAATATTCAAGGGCATTGAATTTCTTGAAGGCGCTAAGATTGCAACTCGCCTAAGCCGTATGATTACCAAAAACACACAGGGAATGCGGCAATCTGTCTTTGAGGAAATGGCTCGCTATTCTGGGGAGGGTTTTTTAAAAGCCGCTCAGGCCGTGGCGCCGAAAGTGCGATCTGAAGATCTTTTGCCAACAGGAAAAGTGGGTTTAAGAGCCCAATTATTTGATAAAAATACTGCCAAACTAGAAATGGATTTCATCGTTGAAAAAGGACCGGATTCAACTCATATCCTGAATGCTATTTCTCCGGCATTTTCTGCAAGTATGGCGTTTTCAGAACTGATTGCAGATAAGGTTCTTGGATAAGCCTAAACTAAAGATTTTCTAATTTTTTGATATTCTGTAAAATCTCGATAGTAATCGGATTCTTTGTAAAAATCAGAAGCTAGATTTAAGCACACAGCTCCCGATGAAAAATTGTGCAAATGCCGCCACATGGATTTAGGTATATAAAGTCCAAAAAATGGACGGTTCAGCTGAAAGATTCTTGTGTTTTGGCCATCATTTACACTGACATCAAAACTGCCCGATATTGCAACCATTAATTGTTCCAATTCCTTATGGCCATGACCACCGCGCTCAACTCCGCTGGGAACATCGTAAAGATAGTAAACTCGCTTAATTTCAAAAGGAATATGATTAAAAGACTCCACAAAGGTTAAATTCCCTCTGGAATCTTCAATTTTTGGTAATTCTATGATCCTACAATCTTCTAAATGCACGAATGCGTTCTCCTGCCTATCAAAATTCCGTTGCTCAAATTTTTAGTCAAGTTCTTTATGGACTTTAAATTAGCACAATGACATAAATTTTTAATGCCCCACGTGCCATTTCTGACTCTTAATTTCGATGCGGAGTTGAATCAAAAGCTGCAGAAAGCTTTTGCAGAGGTAAATCAATCAGGCTGGTTTGTCGCAGGGCCAAAGCTGGATCAGTTTGAAAGGCAATTTGCTGATTACTGTGGCTCGAAATACTGCCTAGGAATTTCAAACGGCTTAGACGCTCTTTTTTTGGGCTTAGCGACTCTAAAATTAACTGAGAATGATGCCGTGGTTGTTCCTGCTCATACCTTTATCGCTACGTGGCTAAGCGTGACTCGAGTTGGGGCGCAAATTATTCCCGTCGACGCAGAAGAAGCCACGGGGCAAATGGATCCCTTGCAGTTAGAGCAGGCTTTTGCAAATCATAAAAACATCAAGTGTGTGATCCTCGTCCATCTTTATGGCGCCATGGGACAAGTGAAAAGAATTAAAGAAATATGCAAAAAAAATCAGGCCGTTTTTTTTGAGGATGCCGCCCAAGCACATGGATCCAACGTAAGTGGTATCAAAGCTGGCGCCTGGGGAGATTTAGCCGCGTTTAGTTTTTATCCCGGAAAAAACTTAGGCGCACTTGGTGACGCTGGGGCGCTGGTCACAACCGATGAAACAATTTATCAAAAGGTAAGAAAGCTTCGTAATTACGGGTCTTCCGTTAAGTATCATCATGATGTCGTTGGCTACAATCATCGCTTGGATGAACTTCAAGCTGCCTTTCTTTCCGAAAAATTAAATTATTTAGATCGATGGAATCAACAACGAGCCGAGCAGGTTCAGTTTTATCGAGAAGCGCTTTCACAGCTATCGGAATTGCAGCAGGTTAACTCTTTGGCGGATTTTACGTCCTGGCATCTTTTTGTCATCCGCACCCATCTTCGCAATGAGTTGCAGCAGTTTTTAAAGCAGAAAGAAATTGAAACTTTAATTCACTACCCCATCGCCTGCCATCTTTCTAAAGCCTATACTGAGTCCGGTTTTAAAAAAGGGCAATTTCCCATTGCTGAAAAATTCGCCGAAACCTGTCTAAGTATTCCGATCGGACCTCATTTAAGCATTAAGCAAATTCAATACGTGGCCCAATCTATTAAAGAATTTTTTAGGAAATAAATATGAAACCTGATGTAAGTATTTTAGTCTCTACTTATAATCATGAAAATTATATTTCTGAATGTTTGCAAAGTATTTTGGCGCAAAGTTTTTTCAAGGAAAATAAAAATTTTGAAATTTTAATTTATGATGATGGTTCGACCGATCAAACTCAATCTATAGCAGAACAGTTTGTTTTGAAAAATCCACAAATTAAATATTTCACAGAGCATCAGCGTGGCATGAGTTTTGGTTTAAATCTTATGATCGAGAAAGCGCAATCTGATTTTATTTTCTCTATTTCAGCAGATGATAAATTTTTGCCCAACCGAGTTTTTCAGCAAAGAAAAATTTTGACTGAAAAACCACAAACACTGACTTTTTCTAGGCCGCAATTAATTTCTGAAACTGGGCAAGGCTTAAATCCTTCTGAGTTTCCTGTTTTTTTCCAAGAGCTGCCTCTGACGCCCGAAGGAATGTTCAGAAAATTCTTTTTTGATGCCAATTTTTTATGTGCACCCAGTTTTGCTGCAAGAAAAAGGGATGTGCTGGAAATTGGTAAGTTTAATGAGCTTAGCTTGCAGGTTCAGGATTTTGAATATTGGATTCGTGCTTTAAAAAAAGGTTTTAATATTTATGTAAATAAGCAACCTTGGGTTGAATATAGAATATTTAGCAGTGGTAAAAATTTATCCGCCACTAAAAACGATTCGCGAATGCTTTTTGAACATAAGGCCGTTTACGGAAGTTTCTTTGAAAATGCGCCGGTCGCTTTGTTAAAAGCTGCCTTTGCTAACGAATTAGAACCGGCATCCTTGCAGGACGAGCGATCTATTGTCGCGCAACTCGAGATGCTAATGGCCAAGCATCCTGTTCCTGCGGTTCGACATGCGGCTTTGGATCTAATTTATAAAAAGCACCAAGTTCCTGAGTGGAAAAAAGCTTATGAAGATCTAAAGTTTACCGAAGCTTGGTTTTTTTCTGTGGCCAATCAACTGACCAAGCCGCAATCACTATATAAGAAAATTTTGCAACGCATTCCGCTCTTGGAAAAATTTATTTAAAAAGGAATTTAAAAATTGGTTTTTTTTAATAAGCTCATTTTAGAACTAAAAATAAATTTCACATCCCAAGGTATTGTTTTCAACAAGATTCGCGAGTTCCTTGCAAACTCTCCTGCCTTTGCTCGGTTTTTTTTCTGGGGAGTTCCGCTGCTGCCCATTAAATTTTATAAACTGAAAATTTATTTTGCTGATATTTGTTCTCGTGGAAAGTCGGACGTTTTTGCCCTGCAAATTTATGACGATGTTTATAGTAAATTAGCTCTACGAAAAATTGCTTTTTATTATTCCGTTTACTATTTCAAACTGCTTATAAAATATAATAAGTTGGATCAAATTCAATTCTTGCTTTTAAAACAGCTGCAGTCAGGGCGCACGGGTTCTTTTCGCTACCAATATCCAATTTTTAAAATGCTTAAGGTCGTCCCGCAGCTTGGTTTATTCATGCACAATCTGGAAAAAAAATGGCTAGAGTCCAATCCTAATTTTCGATTTCTTCAGCCCAAAGATGTTACTGCTGTTTGCAAAAATTATTACAAAATTAAAGATGCTTACGAATATAAATTTTTCGATACCTGTGTTTT
>JBBQHD010000014.1:0-35710 GCA_038323665.1 Bdellovibrionales bacterium | reverse complement strand
TCAGCTGGCCGATTAAATCTTCGATCACACTGAAAGTTGAAATAACTTGGATTTTGGCTTGGGCGGAACAAAAAAATAGGAAACAAATCAAAAATAGTTTCATGCAAACCTCGAAAATAAAAACCGCAATAAAGTCGATATGCTTAAAATAAACACCAACAAAGATGACTGGGTGATATTGAAATGATAACTAAGGGCAAAAGATAAAAAAATCAGAGTGCAGCTGAAAATCGCCCCGGTTAGTATTTGCCACGGCAGGGATTTGTTTGGCCAGGAAAACAGCAAAGACGGCAAAATCAGCAGTCCTGTGGTTAATAGGACCCCCAACATTTCAAATCCTGAGATCACGAGCAATGTAGTTAAAAATGTAAATAAGAAATTAATTTTAAATTTTCCAAATTTAACTTGTGCATAATGGGCATCCACCGAAAATAAAACCAATTTTTTCCAATTCAGCGAAAACAAAACCAAAATCAATAAATAAATACTAAAAGATCGAATCAAGTCATTCTGCGTGGTCAAAAGCGGCGAACCAAACAGCAAATGAGTTAAATCAATTTTTAAATTCAGGCCCTGATTTAAAATTAATCCAGAAGAAATTCCTACCAAAGATATTACGACAAGAATCGTATCGCGTTTTTTGGATGAAATTCCCCCCAGCAAAGCAAATAAAAAGCTGACTAGAGCTCCCCAAGCCAAGGCACCCATAAAAAGCGACAAGGATTTAAGCCCGAAAAAAAAGATGGCCAAAGACAATCCCGGCAACAACGAATGACTTAAGGTGTCTGAAAATAAACCCAAATTTCTGTAGACCAAAAGATATCCAATCGGCGCGCCAACCAAAATAAAACCCAACAGTTGCAGAAATGAATAGATAAAAAAATCTTGATGAAGAAATTCTAAAAATTCAGCACTCATTGCAACACCAAATTTTGATCTAAGATTTTATAATGCGAATCTTTTGCAGAAAAATTCTTCAAATGATGAGTCACAATTAAAAAGGACCGGAACTGGCTTTGGGCTTTGATCTTTTCAGAAAAAATATCGGCCCAGGCATGGTTTAAGTGGGAAAAAGGTTCGTCCATCAACAGTAGATCCGATTTTTGCGTCAGCAGGGTGATTAAAACCAGAGCCTGAAATTCGCCCGAAGACATGGTGGAAATAAGTTTGGTTTTAAGATGCGAAAATTCTTTTTCAAAATCCGGCGCCCAGGGGTCTTTGCAGTAAAGGGAAAAAAAGGTCTGGCCTTGCAGTGGGATCATTCTTTCGTAGTCATGCAGGGCCGACATAATGCTTAAATTTATAGTCGGATGTTCGGCCGCAATTTTTTGCGTCAACCAGTGCAGAAAAGTGGTTTTACCAGCGCCGTTGGCCCCAGTTAAAAAGTGAATTCCCGTTTTTGCGATTTGGATTGCGGGTATTTTTAGAAAAATCTCTTTGTCTAAAATAATTTTTTGGTTATTAAACTGAATCATACGGCGGCCCCAGTTTCGCATTTGCTGCAGATGCCAGTAATCTGTAGCATTTTGAAATTACCAAAATGGTTTTTATGCAAAATTGTTTTCAGAAAATGACTGCGCAGTTTCTGCGTCAGGGAAATTTCTTGAACTTTTTGGCAACCGGAACAAATCAGAAAGGCATGGCCGGTTTCTTTTTCGTTGGAATGGGAACAGAAAATAAACCCGGATTCGGGGACTTTGTGAATTAAATTTAGATTTTGCAGAAGTTCAAGAACTCGGTAAGTGGAAACACGGTCGATTTTTGAATTTTGGGATACTTTTTCATGGATTTCCGAAGTCGACATCGGTTTGGTTGCGGGCAGCAGAATTTGCAAGACACTGCTGCGGGCTTTGGTCAATTTATACCCAGATTGTTTAAGAACGCTTTCAGCGGATTGCCGCTGATGGCTAGGATTGTCTTTGTCGTGTTCTTTGTGGCTCAAATTATGCTCCGGTGGCTTTTCGAATAAGCTAAATGCAACAAATTTGCAATTACCTTTTTTACATAGACGATACTAACATTGACTCGGGTTTCGACTTCGTTTTACGTTCCAACATCTTTGCTTGGAGGCCCAATGTTACGAAGTCTGTTAGCCATGCTTTTGATTTTTAATTTATCTGCCAAAGTTTTTGCGTATGAAGTTGAGGTCATTGGTGGTGATGAAGATTCGTTTAAACCCATTGATGATTTATCAGACCCTTGGCGCGATACAAATAAATGGGATGTGATCATCGTCGGTGGAGGACTGGCCGGACTTTCAGCCGCCTTTTATTTGACCAAGCAGGGGCAGAAAGTTTTGTTGCTGGAAAAAGAAAAACATTTAGGTGGGCTTGCGTCGTCTGGCTCTACCTCAGATAAAATCAAAGTGAAACCGAAAACTGAAAAAAAGGTTATTAATTTCGATCGCGGAGCCGCCTATTTCACCGATACTTATCCAGAAGAATTAAAGATATTAACCGATATTGGTTTAGGAGATTTTAAAAAGAACAATGCCATTCATGAACCGATCGACAGCTATTTATGGAATGGCGTGCTTTATCCTGGAATTTGGGATGAATCTTTAGAGCATTTACCCGCAAGTTTTGCTTTGTTTAAATATGCTCTGAAAGACGCCAATAATCGTGGATGGATTCCCAATCAGCCTTTTGAAGAGGCAGCCAATAATTTATTAAAAAAAGCTGCCAAAGTTCAGGACCAACTTAGCCGAGTGTCCAACCAACAATCACGTAAAGCCTTGGAACTTAAAAAAATGATCCAAGATTTAATTGCCCAGGCAAATGGAATTCTGCAAATAGAAGCAATTGATGCCGCAACTTGGATACGCTCAATGCCGCAAAGTGTGTCGTTAGAGAAAAGTAAAGAAGGCCAAGAGATTTATAATAATTTTAGCAAGGATTCTAGGATCAATCGAGAAGATCCTATGAGCGATGTTATAGATTTACTTAATCTATACTGTCGTTCTGCTTTGGGCAGAACTTGCGAACAAATTTCGGCAGTGGCTTTTGCAAATTTTTATATTTCTGAAATTGAGACTCGGTACACAAGCCCTGAAGGAACAGGTATTGCCGCGCGCTTAATGGTTGAAAAATTGCAGCGTTACAATGAAAAAAAAGCGCGGTTAATGGCTTCGGCGCCGGTATTGAATTTAGCTAATACAGAAAATGGAGTATCGGCAGTTTACTATTACCAGGGTAAGAAAAGAATTTCTTTTGCAAAATTTGCGGTGTTTGCGACTCAGGTCAATGGTGCGCCAAAATTAATTCAAGACTTTGCAGCTAAAGACCCTGTCCGAGCTGCTGTGATTAAAAAAATGAATTATGCAAATTATTCTGTGCATTCTGTTTTTACAGAAGGGCATCCCTATCGCGCAAGCTACGACACTTGGGTTAAATCTGCTGATTCAACTGCGGAAGATTTTACTGATTTAATTATTGGGCGTTGGATGGATCCAAATATTAAAGGTTATGCGGGAATGCGTGATTTTAAAAAAAACCCAGTTGATGAAAATGGTCAATCTGACGAAGATGGCATCCTGACGATCTATCATCCCTTGCCCCCATCAACGGTCGGCGGTGGATACAGCAATGAAACCGCGATTAAATTTGCACGCCTTGGTGTGGAAAGAATGTTGCAACTATTTTCGCCCTTGCTTGCAAAAAATTGGGGAACTGAAATTAAAATCAAAAAAGTTGAAACCAGTCGTTGGCCATTTTCTGTTCATGTGCCAGGGCCAAGATATTTTACCGACGTAGTTCCGATTTTGAAAAAACCCTTTGGAAATATTTTCTTTGCCAACAACAATCTTGGCACGCCAGCTTTCGAAGAAGCCTTGTTCCGCGGCCACTGTGCAGCCGACAACGTTTTGAAAGCACTCAACAAAGGTTTTCAATTTGAATCTTGGACAGACTGCCCATTGGAAATGCGATAGGTACGCCGTTCCCATTGGTAGCAATAGTGCGTTAATTTTTTCCAGAGTAAATTTTTTATCTTCGAAATTCTTATATATACAAATTCTTCCAGACCTCAAAAAAGCAGGATGCGTCCGCCCTCCTGGGCGGTTTTTGGAGGCATGGAGCCGCGTCTGGAAAATTTGTATATATAAGAATTTCGAAGATAAAAAATTTACTCTGGAAAAAATTAACGCACTATTGCTACCAATGGGAACGGCGTACCTATCGCATCGCGAGCCCAGATGACAGGGGAAGTAATTAAATTATATAAGTTTAGAATATCTATATAAAAAAAATGAGGATAAGATCCTCATTTTTTTTATAATTTACAATTTAAATAAAAGACTAGAAACAGGCTTTAGCAGGAAAGAAACTTTTTTGAGTCAGCGTCGAAATAATCTCGGAACTTCCATCGCTTTTCTTAACAGATGCGGAGAACCACACATACTTACATGGGTTATACCAACGATCGTCAACGTTTGAAACGGTAATGGTATTTTCATCCAAGATAAAGTTATTAAATTTGGCAATCTCTCTGAGTTTTTCAGTAGCAGCCTTTTTGCATTCTTCTACGTATGTTGGATATTTAGGAGCCTCTGCTGGGAACCTTGCCGATTCGCTATTTTTTTTGGCTGGGCCCGCGCTTGCTATGTGGTTAAATAAAAATGCACATATATAGATCAAACTAATAGTCTTTTTCATTCGTTACTCCTGTTAAAATTATTATTCGTATCCATTCATATAACTATCAATGCAAAAGGCTTAGATCCAGACTAAAGACCTGGATCGCAAAAAGGGAACTGTCAGCTAACCGATTTCTTTTCCAGGTAGTAGTCCCAGGTGCCGTCGTAGATTTTTAGGTGCTGTTTGTCGATTTCGAAAACTCTTGTGGTGATGGCGCGTAGGAAATGGCGATCGTGGCTTACGATCATTACTGTGCCGGGGAATTGTTGGATGGCTTCCAGTAATACTTCGCGGGATTGAATGTCTAAGTGATTGGTTGGTTCGTCCAGCACTAGGAAATTGACTGGTCTGGCTAGAATTGTGGCCAGAACTAAACGGCTTTTTTCTCCGCCGGATAATACTTTTACTTTTTTTTCTACATCGTCTTGGGAAAATTTTAGTGCACCCAATAAATTTCGGATGGCTCCGATCGATGACAGCGGGATTCTGCTTTCGACTTCTTCCATCAAAGTATTGTCGGGGTCCAGCACGTCCAAAGAATTTTGGCTGAAATAACCAATTTCAATGCTGGAACCGATCGTGTATTTTCCTTCGGTCGGGTCCGTTTGACCAGTGATGATTTTCATAAAAGTGGATTTTCCGGCGCCGTTGACTCCGACTACGGCAATGCGGTCCATGCGTTTTACTAAGGCTGTCGAATTTTTGAAAACTAATTTTTCTTTGCCTTCGGGTGTGGTCCAAATTTTCCCTAGGCTTTCCACTTTTAAAACTTCTTCGCCACCTCGGGGTGGGACGGGCCATTCAAAATCCATCGCGCGTTCTTCGGACGGGATTTCAATGATATCGATTTTTTCTAATTTTTTAACTCGCGATTGCACCTGGGCTGCGTGCGAGGCCCTGGCTGCAAATCGGGCAATAAATTCTTTTTCTTTGGCCAGCATATCATCTTGGCGTTTGGCCGATGCCAGCAGTTGTTCATTGCGGATTTTTTTTTCGCGTTCGAAAAAATCATAATTGCCTGAATAAACATGAATGCGTTGATGGGCCACTTCCACAATTTTCGTAACAATGCGGTTCATAAATTCGCGGTCATGACTGGTCATCATAATCGCGCCCTTGAAATTCTTTAGCCATTCTTCCAGCCAAATAATGGATTCTAAATCCAAATGGTTGGTCGGTTCATCCATCAACAAAACATCGGGATTTAAAAGTAAAATTTTTGCCAAGGCAATCCGCATTTTCCATCCGCCGCTGAAACTTTCCGTTGGACGGTGATGATCTTCTGGGGGAATGCCCAATCCCGTAATGATTTCGGCAGCGCGGTTTTCCAAATCATATCCGCCCAGTCTTTCGAAATCGGCTTGCAGATTTCCGTATTCTTCCAGCACCAGGGTCATTTCATCTTCCGTCATTTCTTCGGTCAGACGAACTTCTAAATCGAGCAAACGTTTTTGGATATAAGGTAATTTTTGACTGGCTGATTTGACTTCTTCGATCACCGATTTTCCGCGCATATCTTCGATGTCTTGGGAAAAATACCCGATGCTTAATTTATCTGACTTTGTAATGCTGCCTGCATCGATCCCTTCATCGCCAATGATGACTTTGAAAAGGGTGGTTTTTCCGGTTCCGTTGGATCCGACTAGGCCAATTTTTTCTGAAGAATTAATTTGAAAATTTCCATTTTTATACAAAATTCGATTGCCGTATTGTTTGGAAATATTGGAAAGATGAACCATTTGAAAAGACTACTCAAAATGATTAATGTCCGCCACCTAAATTGGTGCCGCCGATGGTTTTTTTCAGTAATACCACCAGTAAACTGCAAAAAATTAGTCCCACCGTGATCAATAAAAACGCATCGTTGAAAGATTGGATCAAAGAATCCCGGTAGGCGATCTCTAGAATATGTTTCATGGTCAGCATTTTTGCCTCGGCCCAGCCGCCGATCGAGTTCGTCAAATATTCCAACTGCAAGGGCAAATAATCCTGCACCAATTGCGGGCTGTCGATGTCGATCAATCCCGTATGGGCCTGCATATGATTTTGTACTCGGGTCACCAGAAATGTGGAAACAACCGAAATTCCAATAGATCCGCCGATATTTCGTAAAGTATTATAGATTGCAGAAGCATCGCCAATCTTATCAGCCGCTATGCGCGACATTGCCATGGCAGAAAGTGGAATCATAAACAACGGCTGTCCCAGTGCACGCAAAATCAAGGAAGTGCGAAAATGTTCCCCTGCATAGCCAAAATCCATAAAGCCATTTAAGTAATTGCTGCAGGTAAATAAAATAAATCCAAAAAGGGCTAAGATTCTTAAATCCACTCGGTTCATCAAAAATGGCAATAGAGGCATAACGAAAATCTGTGGAATTCCAATCCACATCATGGTGGTTCCGATTTGTTGTGCAGAATAATTTTGAATTTGTCCCAAGTAAATCGAAGTCGCATATACCCCGCCATATAAGGCCATGGCAGAAATCACGGTAATAATTGCGGATAAACCAAAGTTTCTTTCTAAAAGTAAATTCAACTGCAGTAAGGGATTTTTTTTAACTAGCATGGTAATAAAAAATCCCGCAAAAGAAAACAGCGAAATTAAAAATGCAATGCGAATATGAGTATCTTCGAACCACTCTTTGCGAGCGCCTTCTTCCAGCATATAAGTCATTGTTCCCAATGCCAGTGAAAGAAAAAATGCGCCCAGAAAATCAAATTTTTTCAAAAGTTCTACGCGCAGAATGCTTTTTTCGAATCCATACATTAAAAGTAAGATCACTAAAATTCCAGGAATGACGTTGATAAAGAAAATAAATCGCCAATCAAATTGATCCGTCAGCCATCCACCCAAAGTGGGCCCTAGGGTCGGGGCAAGTGTTACGGTTAAACCAAAAATCGCAAGACCAATATTGCGTTTACTTAATGGCAGTTTTGTTAAAATAGTTTGAAACGACATTGGGATTAAAACCCCGCCGGAAATACCCTGCAGAATTCGAAAAATAATCATGCTGGTTAAATTCCAAGACAGTCCGCATAGAATCGAAGACATCAAAAAAGCAGTCGCGTTGAAAACAAAATACCGACGAGTTCCGAACGCCACTGACAATGCGGCAGTCATGGGAATAACAATAATTTCTGCAATTAAATAGGATGTGGAAATCCACGAACCTTCGGTCATGCTAAGGGAAAGTGCGCCTTGAATTTCCCGTAGTGAAGCATTGATAACTTGAATATCCAAAATCGCCATAAAGGCGCCGATAGCTGCCCCTAGGACCGCGGCCCAATCACGAATGCTGACAACATCATTATCTTTTTGCATGAGTGATTTCCGAACTTGTGTCGATAGAAACTTCTGCCGACATTCCGGGTTTTAACTCGATAAGTTTTAAATCTTGTTTGTTGAATGAAATTTTAATGGGAATGCGCTGAACCACTCGAGTAAAATTTCCGGTCGAATTCTCTGGCGGCAAAATACTTAATTTTGCTCCACTGCTGGGAAAAATAGATTCCACAGATCCATGAAAATGCATATGTGAATATCCATCGATGTAAATCGAAACGGCCTGACCGATTTTTAGATTTTCAATTTGTGTTTCCTTAAAATTGGCTTTGATCCAAGGTTCTTTATCATTCACAAGGACGAACAATGACTGGCCTGGCTGAATGACCTGGCCAATTTGTGAAGATCGTTTTGCCACAACTCCGCTTGCAGGTGCCATGACTTTTGTGTAGGAAATTTTAATTTCAGTGCCTTGCAAATCAATTTCAGCGGATTTTAGATTGGCCTCGGCATTTTCAAAATCGAAATCTGAAATTGCTTTTGAATTATGTAATGTCTGAGACCGCTTAAAGTCCAGTTGGGCTTTTTCAACTTTTAATTTTTTATAATTTTTTTCAAACGCCAAATCACTGTCATCGATAATTAGTAAAACTTGGCCCTGTGTAACGGCATCGCCTTCGTGAACAAGAACTTCTTTGATGGCCCCGGGAATTTTCGTGCTGACAGGATAAAAGTCAGCCTCGATATAAGCATCATCTGTGGTCACAAAATGTTTAAGGTAAAAAAACCAGTAAAAGGATACAGAAATTGCAATTGCCATAGTTACGACAGTAATCAAAATTACTATTTTTCGAGTGGATTTTGCATCTTTTAATGTGGATTCAACAGATTCAGTTTGCAGTTTTAACGCGGGTTCTGACATAGAGTATTTATCGGAAAAATTGCTCGTGACAAAAGTCGAGAAAAATATTTTCCCATACTTGACCTGACCTTTGAAAACCTAGTTAGCCTTGCAAATTTAATTTAGAATTTATTTTAGATGTTACAGCTTAGAATTGTTCTGCGACTTTCATTCTTTTTAAGTCTATTTTATGCGTCAAGTAGTTGGGGCATTATATCTAAAACCGATGCCCTGGATTTATTAAAACGAGAAGGCATTCGCTGGCGCCAGACAGAATTCATTGCCGAAGATGCAGAGCAGACTCATATTCAGGCCCAGGCGGGGTTGATGCCGCATTTAGATGTTGTCGGGCGCGAAGTGGCCACACGGACCAATTTGCAAAAATATGGTTTTGAGGATCCCGGTCCAATGCAGATAGTTACCTTCGGAGGAATTTTTTTAGAAGGCGAGTATGCTTTGCTCGATCGAAAAAGTATGTTTCGCGAACAGGCTGCAAAAACCAATGTGGATTTGCAAAAGCAAAATCAAATTCAATATCAAGGTGATTTAACTTTTGCCATGTTGCTGACCTATTTAAACTGCCAACGTTTAACTGAACGGGTAAATGTTTACGATAAAAGTATAGAAAGAAATATTCAAATCGAAAGTATGGCAAAAAGTCGCTTATCTGCAGGGGTGGGAATTCAAACAGATTTAATGCGTGCTCGAGGTATCGTTGGTTTGGATAATTTAAAACGCATTGATGCGCAAGCAGAATTAAGTAAGTGCAGAAAAGATTTGGCTAATGCATTGGGTTTGCCATTTATAAAAGATGAACTTGAACCCTTGCAATATGAAAGTTTTTTTATTGATACTGCTGATCCGTTTATGAAGACAGGAATTGAGGATCGCCCTGATATCAAAGCAACAATTCTGTCCATCGAAGCGGCCAAGCAACTGAAACAACAAAGCCAGGCAGAAACATTTCCAGTAATTCAGTTGTTGGGCGAAGTTGGTTTTGGTGGCAGTAATATTGTTGCAGGTGCCGGGACCACAGCGCTGGGTGCAATTGGAATTCAAATTAAATTTCCTTTTTCCGAGGGGAAATATTTTCAGTCCAAGGTTAAACAAGCCAGTATAAATGTATCCAGAGCTGAATTGCAGGCAAAACAAATTCGCATCGAAGCCGAAGGACAAATTCAAAGTGCCATTGAAAAACTAAAAACCACCAAAACAGCAGGGGATTTGGCCGAAGAACAAGTTCATTTGGCCAAGGAAGAACTAAAAATTATTCAAAGTCGCTTTCGGTCCGGGGCATCGAATGGTCCAGATTTGGCAACAGCCCAGAATAATTTATCCAACGTTTTATTAAATCAAATCGAAGTTATTTTTGCAAATGAAGCTGCCAAAATTAATTATTACCGATCGATTTCAGAAATTGAAAGTTATATCAAACCTACGGCGCAAAAATGATTTTGTTTTTCTTATTTCTATTTTTTCCAGCACAAGCACAAAGGGCTTCAAAAAATTTAAATCCTGGGCTCACTCGAGCTCAAATCGGAGATCAGGTCGAACAAAAAGAACAAATTTTACAGGAAAAAACTTTATCGGATTTATTTCGCAAGAACAATTGCGCGGCAATTATAAAATATGCGGGCCAGCACGATTTTAAAAAATTAAGCAATTTAGAACTTGCCATTTATGCCTATTGTGAACCACCTGAAAAAGACTCTGAAAAAATATTTGCTTATGCCGAAAAAAATGAACCAGATAATGATTTTATTCTTTTGCTGCATGCCAGATACCAATGGAAAAAATATATTCTGACTGCTCGAGATCTTTGGAAAAAATTGGCAGCCAGGGCAAAAGACGAACGAATTGCCTATTTGGCCAGTCAGTATCTAGATGAAGACTTTCAGGAATCAAATGAAATTGAAAGCACAGCCAGTCATTTGTTGATCTTACAAGTCGGTGGTTTATTCGAAAGCAATCCCGATTTTTTAGCCGATTCCGATCCGGATACTTCGAAAAAATCTTCACCGGGGACTTTGGCAGGGATTGCACTGGTCAGTCGCAGTGAAGTTAATTTTGGTTTTTCAGAATGGTTGGCTAATCTGACTTCGACGAATTATTCGACTTTGCCTGAAGCAGACATTTCAACTTTTGATCTTGCCGCAACTTTTGCCATTCAAACTTCTTACCGTCGTTTTTTCATCTTGAAACCTTTTGGAAATTTTACGGCTTTGGGCGGAAAACCGCTGAACCAATCGATTGGTGGATCCGTCGGGCAAATGTGGCAATTTTTGGATTCCGACTTGCAGTTTTTGTTTACCTCGTATGCCGATCGGTATTTGCAAGCAGGATTAGAACAACAGCAGGGAACTCATTATCGAATTGAGTTGATCCACCATTATCAATGGCAAGAATCCTATTTTATATTTGCCAGTGCCGCTTGGGAACGCAGCAATGAGGGCAAGGATGTCGACACTGATTTATTATTGCCCTATGGAAATGTGGCGTGGAATGGCAGTTTTGGTTTCGAACGCAAATGGAAAACTTGGCAGTCGGGTGTCAATATCGTGGGCAATGCCAGGTATGATGATTCGGATTCTCAGTATTTAGATTCTGAGGGTGTTCCGACGGTTAAGCGTCGCCAAGACTTTTCGACGAATGTGCAACCGTGGATTTCAAAAAAATTCGTCAATCATTTTGAACTTTTGCTTTATTATACTTTCATCCGCACTCGCAGCAATATGGGTCAGACAGATACGGTTGATCGCAACATCAGTGATTCGACCACAGGAATTATTTTAAAAGGCCTTTTTTAGTGCGGATGATAGGGATCAGTTGCTGCGGGTGGCGCAGTTGTATTGCGGCGATCATAATTGCGTTTCATTAGCGCTGCGGACCGTGCTTTTGTTGCGATGACAGATTTTGTGGGCGCGTGCATTTGTTCAGCAGATTTGACCATTGCATTTTTGGCACTGGAAACAGTCTTAGTATTGTTGTTATTAGTCATCGAATTTTTATGGGATGAAAAATCTCCACTTTTAACTTCTGCGGCGTGATCAGCACTGACGCGAGTTAAAACTGCTTCGTTTAAGTCTTGAGAAAATGCCGGAAAAGAGAAAATTAACACTAATAAAAGTATGTTCTTTTTCATTTTACACGTCCTTCCGCTGCTTATATTTTAGCACACAGTATTTGCTTACAAAAATAAATTGCTGGCCTGCCATTACAAATGGACAAGTGTCTAGGATTGAGTCAATTCGCCCCAAAAGTAGGAATAAGCGCGTCTCAAAGTGGTATGGATCATCCTTGCAGTGGCCGTCTCATTGCAGCTGATAATTAGCAACAGCAGAAGTTTGATAACAAGGAGGAGATATGAGTTTTAAATCTTTTAACAGTGAAACCAAAACAAGAATTTCCGAGGCAGCAATAATCGGCGCGGCAATTGGATTTTTATCCGGTGGTGTATTTTGTTGGGCATTGCAAACAGGACATCTAAGTATTTCTGGCATCAATTCAGGACCTAATATTGGAATTAGTATTTTAATATTATTTGTCGCAGTCTTGTTCGGAGCATTCGCGGGCGCACTTGTTGGCGAAGGAATTCCCAAAGCCAAGCAAGAACCAGATCAGGGAATTATCAAAAAGTTCAAAGAAATTAAAGTTGGCAATAAGTCAGCGGTTAAAACTGTTTTGATTCCGATTGAAAAGCGACAGGATCGTCGAAACAACGATATACCAACGCAAAATATTTAGGCTGTATTTGCAAACACGCTCTGGCATTACAGATCAAAGATTTTCCCTGGGTTTAAAAGATTATCTGGGTCTAACTGACGTTTGATGGATTTCATCAAATTTATTTCAGTGGCAGTTTTTGCATAGCAAAGAAAATCTTTTTTCAGCAGACCAATTCCATGTTCGGCGGCAATACTGCCGCCGTATTTTTTTACCAGGGAAAATAGCGAGTGATTTGCTTGTAAACAATCGTCGAAGAATTTCTTCGGATCCTCGGCGTTGGTTTTGACAACATTGATATGGATATTTCCATCGCCCATATGGCCAAAATAGAAAACCTTCGCATTTGGATATAGATTTTTTTGCTCAGTTTGCAGCTCATTGATAAATGCATGCAGTTTGCCAAGTGGAAAAGCCAAATCATTTTTGAACACTGATCCAAGTGCTGCCAAGCTTTCTGTGATGCACTCGCGGTAATCCCAGAACAATTTGTGTTCCTTTGAATTCAGCGATCTTCGGCCATCTTGCGCAAGGCCTTGTTCAAAGATAAGTTCTAAAAGATTTTCAATGGCTGCGGTGTTTTCAAGTTCCACTAAAATATTCCAGGGATAATTCTTTGCAAATGGCTGCGGCAGGGATCGATGTTCAGTGACGATTTTCAGACAATCAGAATTAAACACTTCGAATCCTAAAATCGAATGCTGTTGTTGCCTTAATAAACTAAGCAGCTGCATAATTTGGGCAAAATCTTCGACAGCAAATAAGAACAAGGATCGATCCTTGATCAAAGGTGTTAATTTCAAAGTCGCAGCAGTGATCACTGCCAAAGTGCCTTCGCTGCCGATCATCAGTTCGCAAAAATTATAGCCGGTATTATTTTTATGAAGTTCCCCGTTCAGTTCTAAAATTTCGCCACTGATCAAAACTACTTGCAAAGACAGCACCCATTGTTTGGCATGGCCATAGCGAATCACACGCAAGCCACCAGCATTGGTGGCCAAATTTCCACCGACCGTGCAAGAACCTTTCGAGGCAAGCTCAATCGGCCAACACATATTTTTAGGCTGCAAAAATTCCTGCAGTGCTTCGTTGATGACACCGGATTCGACGCGCACAGTTTGAGTCAAAAAATTAAACTCAGATATTTTATTCATTCGGTCCAATGAAAGTATTGCTTCGCCGTTCACGGCAGTTGCTGCGGCAGCCAGTCCAGTGCGACCGCCCGAAGGGACAACGGCCATTTTATGCTTTGAACAAAGTTTAAGAAATTCAGAAACCTGTTGTGTGTTTTCAGGGAACACCACCAGTCCCGCATTGGCAGTGAAACCTTGGGTCCAATCTTTTCCATATTTTTCAAGTTGTTGGGGATCCAGACTGTAAAAGTTTTTGGGAAATTCCAAATCCAATGTCTTAATAAATTCATTTGGAATTATTTTAGCTGTGCCCATCAGAATCTATGTTCCGATGTGATTGATCGGAAGTCGACTCGGCTTAGGGCTAGGAAAATCTGACTTCTGGCGACGTCCTCTTTTTTTAAAATCCCCAGTCATAAGTGGCAACGATGCTAATCGTCGTTGCACTATCGGTGCCCTTCATCAGGCTGCTGTAGCGAATTGCACCACTGACGGGAAGGTATTTAAACCAGCTGGCTTTTACGCCAGCACCCATTCCAGTGTAAGTGCCTGTCGAGCTGGATCCAAATACCGGCAAGGCATTGTAATAGCCTTCGCCGTAAATACGCAATTCGCTTTGCTTTTGAGAGTGAGCAAAAACAGTAGAATCATTTAAAATTAATTTTTGTTCGACCGTGTCGCTGCCTAAAAACAGATAAGACAATCCAGTTCCTAAGGCGATGGCAAAAATACCGTTGTCAGATTTTATTAATGGGTTAACAAAGTAAATCAAAGAGAATTTGGAGTTTAAAAAATTTTGTCGCCAATCGATATTGGGCCCGAAGGCGCTGCCAGAATATAAACTGCCAGAGAAAACAACAGTGGACGCGCCAATCGACAATAAGCTTTTCTTATAATCTGACTTTATCGTTAGAACTTCATTGGCGTAAGCCAAGTTAGAAGCACAAAATAATAAAATAAAAATAACTTTTTTAAAACTCAAGCAGCCTCTTGCAACGGACGTTTGTCTTTGGATGAAGTCTGATTTCGCTGATCTTCACAAAGTTTAAGGATTTGCTTAAAAGCATCACTATTTCTAGACGCTAAATTTTTTGGTAATGACTTTAGTAGAAGTCGCTTACGATCCGTTAACAGAGGCTCAAGTTTTTGTAAAAGATCATCGGGCCCGATCCATAAACTGGCAAGTTCTCGAGCTGTGAACATATTCAAAAATTCTTTTTGAGTCTCTTTAGGTAAAATACTTAATTGGTACAGGCTTGGTAACTTTAATTTTTGTTCTGCTGGCAAAGTGGCTAGTAATTCTTTTTCTTCTGTGATGCTGCGCAGGCGGACTGCAATTTTTGTTTTTAAAACACGAGCCGATGATGGTTTAATTTCGACGGGCTGCTCGGACTGTAAATTAAGCGTTTCTTTTGCAGATAAATCCATTTTTTCAAAGCGAAGTGCGGAAGTACACCTGGCCCAACTGCGGGGAGTGTCCTTTACGCTTAGTTCAAAAAATACAGAAGAAGGATCTAAGAAGTAAACATCGTTGCAAAAGGAAATGTCCTCGGATGGTTCAACGCTGCGTAAATAGTCTAAATAATTTTTGCCAAAAGAAAGTTCTTTATAAATTTCGAACCGCGGATATTTTCGCAACAACTGCGCGGCCACATCATCATTTTCTGTCCAATAGCATTCACTGATCAGTGATTTCAGTTGAAAATCAGAAAATGCAAAATTTGTTTGTGTAAAGTTCAAGTTGCTATTGTTTTTGCGCGCAGGCGTTAGTTCTTTTTCCAGTATAGGAAGTGCGGATGCAGCACCTTGTTGCGCTTGATCTTCAATTGCTTTGGAAAGTTTTTGTAAAGAATTTTTTAAAATCCAAGAAATTCCCAGAAAACACAGACATCCCATGCATCCCAGAATAAAAAAGGCTGTTTTGCTTGTCCAAGCTGAATCACCTTGCAGAATAGGATTGGCGCCTAAATAAGAAAAATCTACTTTTTGAATTTCAATTTTATTTTTTGGCATTTGTAAAATAACTTCCAAAATTTCCAATGACAGTTCCTTGGAAGAAGAAACAGAAACTTTTTTGATTTGATCAAATGGCAAAAGACTTGTTTCATCTGAAATAGACACTGGATTGGTGATTAAATCCAAATCCACTTTGGGTAAATTTTCCATTTGAACTTTGACGGAAAAAGACAAATCTGGATAAACGGTTTTAATTTTTTCAGAATAATAATTTTCAAGTTCAACTCGAGCGTGGTCAGCAGTGGCCGAGATACTTAGCAATGGGAAAAAGACAAAAGCACTTAATAGAAAAAGTTTATTTATTTTCACGCTGATTCTCCGGTCTTTGTAAGATCAAAGTTAAACTTCGAGTTCCGCGAGTTGACTGTGCTGAACCTTCTATTTTTATATGCAATCGGGGAAGCCGGCTTTGAATATATTGTGCAGCACGAGATGCTCGCAATCCTGCCAAACTTAAATTATCATTGATAACCAGGTTGTTTTTTCCACTGTATCCCAGCGAATCTGTATGTCCAATAACTAGCAAAGTAACTTCGTCTTGATGTGGTTCAATTTTTTCAATGATTTGATTAAGTTCTGCCTTGGGCGCTGAATATCCCGCGACTTTATAGATATTGTCCTTAAGATCCACCAACAGTTCTTGGGGTGTTAAGTCCCCGCGCAATACGGATCCAGGAATTTCTAAACTTAAATCCTTGATGGCTTGCGATGCCTGAGGGTTTTCCCCGGCAGCTGTGGCAGTTGGATTCGGTGCTAAGACTGAACTGATTGGTGTTTCAACGCTTGGTTTTACGGCTGGCGTCGCTTTCAAATCATCTGCAATCACATGTAAAACAGATTTTGGATCGCTGGAAAAAAAGACGATGAAAAAAGACAAAAGCACCATCAGCATATCGGCATAAGAAACAGCCCAAGGGGCTTCTTCTTTGCGAGAAACTCTTCGTTTCAAAAGTGAATTCGAGGTCCTGCCGCCGCTAGCCAACATTCATCAGCCTTTCGGTAACAATTAATGGTTGTGCATTATTAATGGAAAATAAAACGCGCAATGTATTTTCAATTAAGGTCCTACGATCTTCTTCATGGGCTTCCACGCGATCGGCCAACGGCATAATAACGATATTGGCCAGTAACAAACCATAAAGTGTAGCAGTCATGGCCAAAGCAAGTTGCGAACCAATTCCAGACTGAGCTTGCGTGCGCGATAAGTTAGAAAATAATTCGATCATCCCCATAACAGTTCCGATCATCCCCATCGAAGGAGGATATTTTCCCAAAGATCGCAAACATGAGGCGGCAGATGCGCGTCTGGAAAAAATGGCTTCTGCCCGTTGCAACAATAGATTTTCAAATTCAACAGCAGAAACACCAAGGTCCCAAAGGTCGCGGGCTTGGGCAATCAGTCCGTAGGGATCTTTGACGTTGGATTGCGGATTTTGTAAAATTTCGTAAAGATCTTTTTCAAGATTTTCCACATCGCCGAAACTTTGCATCACCAACCAAAAAACTCCTCGTAATGCTTTGAAGGGTGTCAGTAAAAGAACCACAATAAAAGTTCCACCAATTACAATTCCAAACGCATGCATGTTTAAAAACTGACTTGCAATGTCACGGTTAACGACAATAAAAAACAAAAACAAAACAATGCCGATAAAAAATGTCATCGATTGACTCCACGTCCTTGAATTTCGTTCAGTAATTTGCGGGCTTTTTCATAATCAGGTTTAATGCGCAAAGCAGTTTCCAAAGAATCAATGGCTTCTTTCGATGCGCCAGCCAGAATATCGACTTGTGCTTTTAGATAATGAATGCTGGCGACCCGGGGGTTGCTGCGAAGGATGGATTGGGCGCGCTGTTGTGCGCTGGCAAATTTTCTTTTTTGCGAGTCATCAATAATTTGTAATACTTCGGCACTGATTTCATTTAATTTTTTGTCGATATATTCATCTGCTTTTTGCGGTTTCCATTCTTCGATAGGGGCCAGTGTTACGGTATAAGGTTGTGCGATTACTTTGTCGGAAACGATCAACATCGGAACTTTCCCTTTTGCCGAAATATGAGCAGCCTGATCAATGGGGGGCAGTTGTGTTCCCGCCGCAATTTTTTGTGTATTGCCCTTCAAGTCAGTCCATTCAATATCTTCGGTTGCTTTGATATTATTTGGGATTGGTGTGTTTTGAAAAAACTTTTGCGTTTGCGCGCAGCCAACAGAAAATACTGTTAATACTAGAAATAAAAATTTCCCAAATTGAAACATCATGGATTTTATCTCGGATGATAGGAAATAAATCTTAACTCGAGCTTAGAATGATACAAAAAAAACTGGTCTCTGGTCGGACCAGGTATTTCCATGTTTGAATGAATTTGCTAAGTCTAGACATTGGTAAGTAAAGTATATGCGCTTGAATAACGATGACGAAATAGATGAAAGTTCGCAAAGTCTATTTCAATATATTCTTAATTTTCTGTGCAACCTATGCGTTGGCTGCTTGTTCTAAACAAAGCGATGCCGATCAGCTTTTGGGTGGAATCTTTTCATCCAGTGGTTCGGAAGCAGGTCCCTTGCTGCTGTCGACACCATCGACGAAAGATTTTGGCAGTGTTGCCACTAATTCAAATTCGACGCAAAGTTTTACGCTGACTAATTCTGGCAGTGTTAATGCAACCACACAAACGCTGTCGGTCACGGGCACTGGATTTTCTATTTTTCAAAACACTTGCACGGGCGTCACCATTAAAGTCGGCGGCACTTGCACATTTACAATTTTATTTGCGCCGTCCACAGTGGGTGCAAAAACAGGGACGACGGTTCTGACTTACACGGCGGCGACGGGTGGTACTTCATATACGATGAGTATTTCTTTGTCAGGAACGGGCATAAGTTCTTCGGTGGCATTTAGTTTTTTTGGATTTAATTTGGGCGTCGGCGCACATACATCTAGTTTAACTCCATCCGGAGTTGTTTTGAATTGGGCCCTGGCAACAGGTGGGACCCCTGCATATTATAAAATCACACAAACAGTGTTGGGTGTTTCGACGGCCACCAATGCGATCGCGGCGTCGAGAACAACTTATAACATTACTGGTTTAACTTTCAATACGACCTACACTTTTCAAATTAATGCTTACGATGCTTTGGGTGTTTCGGATGGGAATTCCAACACAATTACGTTTGCAACTCCCAACGCAACAGGATCCAATTTTTCAGGTTGGTCGGATTTAATTGCAACCGGAACAACTGTTACAAATATCAACGCAATCAGTGCGGCACTGCTTGCGGCATCTGTTGTTCCATCATTGGCAACCACCAATGCGCAGGTTAAATTAGCATGGGAATTGTTTACTTTTACTCCGGCAGGGCCGGTTGCAGATGGTTACAATATTTATCGCTCGCTGACTTCGGGCGCAGGATTTGCTTTGATTGGAACCAGTGCGACTTTGACTTATATCGATACAACACCTTTGGTCAGCACAACTTATTATTATAAAATTCAGCCAACTATTTTAGGCATTGAATACACTTCATCGGTTGCAGATGATTCTGAAATTCAAGTTTTTGTTCCACCTGCAAATATGGCTTTGGTGCACAGATAGATTACCAACCGCGAAGAATGCACAACGCTTTTGGGGTTTGCATGGCCTGGTGGAATCGATCGCACCAACAATTACCGTTGTGCTTATGCTTGGGGAAGTGGTTATGCGCCAAGCGTTCCAGCTGCGCAGAAAGCTTACTGGGATATCGGCTATAGTTTGGTCGTTGATCGTTGGGAAGTTGGTTGCGGAATGACGGTGACTGGTCCGCAATATGGCGCGGGCGTACCCGCGGGTGGTGCTAACGGAGATATTTATTATCGGCAAGGAACGGGTGTCGCTGCAGGAGGAGCAAATACTAACTGTTACTTAAAATCTGGAGGAGTTTGGACCGCTTTTTCTAATGGCGGAATGACAGATGCAATGCGAACAAGTTTAGCCACTAATTCTCCGGGCTATGCACCGATTATTTCAGATCAGATGAAGGCTTACGGCACCTGCGCAAATCGCAACGAAGTTGGTGTTGGTTCGTTGCGATTGCCGCGTATGCACGAAGACATTGCAATGAAAGCTTGGAATGGAATATTTAATAATCCAAGTGCTGTGCAAGTTGGAAATTATCACACGGGAAATAATCATCCAGTAAACTTTTCGTGCAATACGAATCATGGAAATGGATTGCTGGTCGCGAATAACGTTTTTTTCCCGACACAATATTATGTGATGATCGCAGGAAGTGACGCGACAAAAAATTGCAAAAGCCGCTATGATATTCAAGATCCTTCGGGCAATACCAGTCACTGGACTTCGGATCAATTTACGGGAACTTCCGGTTGTGTTACTGGAACTTGCACGGGATCTGTCAGCGCATTGGATACCAACTCAAAACTTTTAGATGGTTTATTGCTGGACAATTCCACGGCATCAATCCCTTGCAATAATTGTGGCTCAGGCTCTAGCGCATTTTCAATTCCTATGCTCGGAGTTTACACTCCGAATGCAACAGCTGCCGTCGGTTCAAGAGCCAATGCAGCCATTGTGGCGCCAGGAACTTTTGGTATTTACAATATGAGTATAACTCCTGGCCCGATTGTTGGTGTTCTTGACACTGGGGTTAGCGCGGCCAACGGCGGGCGAATCAGTCATATGTATAATTCTCCGGCGGCTTTTTCGTCAGGTGGTTATTCTTTGAACGGATTTCGCTGCGTTGGACAAGTTGGACCTTAGCTCAGTAAAGTAATCCAAGCCAAATAACGATGACGATAGAGATGGTATCTCAAAGGAAACTTTACAGTATTTTATTCGTCGCAACCTGTGCATTTTTGGCATGCTCAAAGCAAGGTGATGCAGATAAACTTTTAGGTAGCACGACGCCGTCAACGGGAACTGGTGGCGCCGCAACTGCCGCGGGTCCGTTGTTATTGCCAAGCCCATCAACCAAAGATTTTGGCAACGTTGCAACCAACTCAAATTCTTCGCAAACTTTTATCATTACCAATTCGGGCAGCGTCAGTGCGGTGACACAAACTTTGTCTGTCAGTGGGGCTGGATTTTCAATTTTCGCAAATACTTGCAATGGCACAACGATCAGTGCTGGTGGCACCTGCACTTTTTCAATTCTGTTTGCGCCTGGGGCGCTGGGTGCAACTTCGGGAACGGCGTCACTGGCTTATGCGGCTTCGTCGGGCGGAACTTCTTATACGATGAGTGCTTCGCTGCTGGGGGTGGGAATTGCTCCATCGGTTGCATTTAGTTTTCTGGGGTTTAATTTAGGAACGCCTGCGCACACTTCAAGTTTAACTGCGACCGGAGTTGTTCTGAATTGGGCGCTGGCAACAGCTGGAACGCCAGCGTATTATAAAATCACCAGAACTGTGGCCGGTGTGACGACGGTGACGGCTGCGATCACACCTGTTGCAACAACCACTTATACTGTTACTGGTTTAACTCCAAACACAGTCTATACTTATCAGATTAATGCTTTTGATGCGTCGGATGTTTCTGATGGAAATGCAAATACAATTTCATTTACAACTGCGACTGTTACCGGTTCTACATTTATGGGCTGGGCAGATTTAGTTGCGACAGGAACTGTGACAACTAATATTAACGCAATCAGCGCGGCACTTTATGCAGCGACGGTTGTGCCATCACTTTCGACGACGGGTGCTCAAGTTAAATTATCTTGGGAGCAATTCACCATTGCGCCTTCGGGAACTGCCGATGGATACAATGTTTACCGCTCGCTAGTTTCTGGTGCGGGATTTGCGTTGATCGGAACCAGTCCGACCGTCACTTATATTGATACAACTGTTGCGGACAGCACGACTTATTATTACAAAGTTCATCCTACGATTTTGGGTGTCGAATACACAGCAGGTGCTGTAACGGATACTGAAATTCAAGTTTTTGTTCCACCAACAAATATGGCTTTGGTGCACAGATGGATTACAAACCGCGAAGAATGCACAACGCTTTTGGGATTTGCATGGCCTGGTGGAATCGATCGCACCAACAATTATCGCTGTGCCTATGTTTGGGGAAGTGGTTACGCCCCAACGATTCCGGCAGCGCAAAAACTTTATTGGGATATCGGTTACAGTTTAGTTGTCGATCGTTGGGAAATTGGCTGCGGGATGACTGCCACTGGTCCACAGTTTGGGGCAGGCGCGCCAGCCGGTGGATCAAACGGAGATATTTATTTTCGACAAGGGACCGGAGTTGCCGTGGGTGGACCAAATACTTACTGTTATACTAAAAACGCTGGGGCCTGGACGGATTATTCTGCTGGCGGAACTACGGATGCCTTAAGAGGATTAATGTCCACCAATATGCCTGGCTATGCTCCGATTAATTCTGATCAAATCAAAGCTTATGGAACTTGCACAAATCGAACGGCAGTCGGTGTCGGGGCACTGCGATTACCCAGGTTGAGCGAAGATGTTGCGATGAAAGCTTGGACCGGAGTGTTCAATAATCCAAGCACTGCGCAGTTGGCGTTTTATACTTCAGGTATAAACCATGCTGTGTTTAATTCTTGCAATATCAATGCAGGAAATGGATTGCTGACAACGAATACAGTCTTTTTTCCAAACCAATATTACACAATGATAACCGGCAGCGATGCGACCAGGAATTGTAAAACTCGTTATGATATTCAGGACCCTTCGGGAAATATGATGCATTGGACTTCCGATCAATTCTCTGGAACAGCGGGGTGTTCAACTGGAACTTGTGTTGGTTCAATCAGTGCATTGGATGCAAGTTCAAGACTGATCGATGGTTTGGCAATGGATAATGTTTCGTCCGCAATTCCATGCGGGAATTGCGGCAGTGGTGCAACCGCATTTAGCATTCCCATGCTGGGTGTTTTCACAACAGCTGCAAACGTTGCCACCGGATCAAGAGCAGTTGCATCGATCACTGCGGCTGGGTCGATCGGACTTTTTAACGAATCTGGCTCGGTTGGTGTGGTAGTAGGTGCGCTAGATTCTACCAGCACAAGCGGAAGTGCAAATCGTATCAGCAGGAATTATATGGATCCAACAACGACTTGGCGTTACGGACTGCATGGCTTTCGCTGCGTAGGACAAGTTGGGCCTTAGGACTAGACGCGGGCTAGTTTAAGAAGTCAGACATCATTTTTTGTGTAACGACCAAGGGAAACGGGTGCCCATAGGCAACGCCCAAAGATTGCTCGCCTCTGAAAATTCCGTGGGGGTTGTTAGGGTCATAATAGTGCGCCAGAGCGATCTCTATAACAGCAGATACTTCTGGCAAAACTAAATCTTTTTGCTTCCAAAGCGCACCGAGATCCTGAACTTCGGTTTGGCCGAATCGGAAGATTTGAAACCAGCTCTTTTTTTGATTTAACTTTAGGGTTTGTGTTTCAAATTCATTGACTACGAATTGTAGAATTCGATTAAGCCGAAATGCTTCTATTTGCGATAAGTTTTTTGAATCTTGTAAAAATAATTGTGACATATGGATCAATTTAAAAAGTGCGAATTTTATGAATTCCTTTGGCAGATGATCATAACTGGTAAAATTCTGATTTTCGTTGGCGGGCAGAGTCTTCGGCAATTGCTGAATTAAATATAAGCTGAACAACATCTTGCGGGCTGTTTGAGACAGTCGATCTGCCTCGCTGAGCCGAGAAAATTTCTGGTCTGCCGGCAATTCCAAAGTGTCTGTTGCTAGGGTAAAACTGGTTTCCAAACTTAGATTGGCTAAATCGATAATTTTTTGATCCGACACTGCAATGGCATTGTTGCGAAATTCCGCCTGGCGCAAGCTTTGTCGATAACGGAAAATAGTATTTACAAAACGATCTGTTGCTGGCCACATTACTTTGGATAATCCGCCACTGATGTCGATCAAATTGGCAGTTTGTTCTTGCGAAAAGTTTTGGAACAATCGAGCACACAGATTTTCAGAATTTAGATAGGATTCAGAAAAAGCGTTCAACGCAAAAACAAAAAATAAAATTCCAATAAAAAAACGCGGCATTCCCGATCCCCTCAGCAACTCAAGTGCGTAGTTGTTGCTGATTAAGGTAGTTATGCCAAGCCACGGCGTTTCTTTTTTCGGGGATTCTCATTTGTTTATCATTATTTAATCACCCTGATAAAATTATTGTGGATTGTTTGGTTTGATCGGCGGCGCTGGCTTATTCGCTGCCAAAGCAGGATTGGGTTTTGGGGGTGGAAAAAGTTTCAGTGCGTTTGAGACGTTCAAACCAAAAGGTAATAGTGAGGATTCAATTTTAACATCGGCTTCATCAAGTGGCCGGCGTGTATCGCCATCGAGGACTATAGTCAGTTTTTCATTCTTATTTTTGTCTAAACGATTTTTTGCTGATTGTAGCCGAGCTAATACATCACCGGGTTCCCGTTCTGGGTTTAGTTTAATCACGATTATTCTGCCTCCAGTTATCAATTTCAACTGAGCTTGGCCATTGACAAATGAAATCCCGAGGCTAGATACAGGGATTGGTGGACTATCTTTCGTTTTAACAAAAACCTGATCTTTTTCCAGCTTAACTGTTTGATTAGTAAATCCTGGTTTAGCGGAGGCAGCCCAAGATGAAGCCTCAAAACTGGCGACCAGGAATAAAATCATTTTTGCAAATCGTTTCATAGATCCCCCTAGAACAAGGATATAAAACTCACGCAAAAAATTCGCCTGTAATGATTTAGTCGGCTGTCGATAAAATCTTCAGCTGCACAGCCGCCTGAATTTATCTAGAAATAGAGTGTCTTATTTCGAGACAGTTTCAGCCTTTTTTAAATTTCTGCACAGAATGGTTCTATAGGTTGGAAGCATATCGACTAAAAATCTAGGACCCACAATCTTTGCTGTAATTAAACGCGAACCCTGAAATGAAAGGTAGCTGGGACGGTCTTGATCTTGAATGACAGTGGCCTTGCCTTCAGAACCTGTGCGAGATGGAAGATGAGTGCAATTGAATGTCACAAAAAGCGGATTTAGCTGTTCTTTATTTTGATCTTGAGCCCTTACCCCGCAAGTAGGGAAATTAAATTGGGCAGCAGCTTCAACTTGAACCAACACCGCGCAGTCTTCTAAATGCCGGCCAAAAAAACTAAGAACTTCGCCGCGGTAAAGTCCTGAAATACTAGTATTAAGTTCTGATGCACTGTTGGCTGATTCGGCCCATGTGCTTGCGGAAACAAGTAAGGCCAATAACATAAATATTTTTTTCATAATTCCCCCTTGCTGGGGACACTATATATTTAGAATTCAACAATCAACACTATTTATGTTTTTCGACTTTTTTGTCGCAACCGAGCGCCAGCAGTAAAATCACTAAACCCTTCGCGGCATCCAAGAAGTAATGCTGGGGGCGATTGAATGAAACAGCCAAATGCAGACCAATGCCGATCCAAAAGACTCCAAGTATAATGGCCAAGATTCGGCCTTCGCAGCGGTCTTTGCACAACCAGTAAATTGCAGTGACTGCGATGCCAGTGGCAAATAAACAAAACCATCCGACTACTGTCGATAAATAAAGAATGTCGGTGTTGATCTGCGCGATGCCAAAACTTTCCATCATCAAGGTCGGTGTCAGCAAGACCCCCAATCCCAAAATAAGTTCAAACAGGGCTGAAACTACCAATACTGCAATCAAAGTTTTTTTCATGGGCTTCCCTTTTTTTTAAAAAATTAAGTTAAATATTTAAGTGTCCAGTGAATTAATTTTTGCACAAAATTTGTATAGGGCGGATACAAAAATGACAGCGAGTTGATCAGCACCTGCCGAGTAACGGCGCGCTCGTGCGAAAATGTGCGGAAACCAAAAAAGCCATGGTAATTCCCTGTGCCACTGGCGCCGATTCCGCCAAAAGGTAAATAAGGATTTAAAACATGCACCAGGGTATTGTTGATGCTGGTTCCACCGGCGGTGGTATTGTTCAGAATTTCTTCGATGCGATTTTTATTTTTACTAAAAATATACAGCGCCAGCGGTTTGTCATGACTGCGTAAAAAAGTGTAAACTTCATCCAAAGTTTTATAAGTCATCACGGGCAGAATCGGGCCAAAGATTTCATCGTGCATCACCGGCTGTCCAGGTTTGGCTTCGGTCAGCAAAGTTGGCGCAATGTATTTTTCCTGATCGTCAAAGACAGCACCAGTTTGGGCTTTGGCCCCAAGTGCAATGCTGTCGACAATAATTTTTTTCAGTCGGTCGTAATGTCTTTCGGTAATCATCCGGCAATAATCGCTGGAACTTTTCTGTGCTTTCGCATCAGGTCCATAATGGCGTTCGATGGCGTGTTTAGTTTTTTCAATAAACAAGGGCAGTTTATTTTCAGGCACAAAAATATAATCAGGGGCGATGCAAGTTTGCCCAGCATTGATAAACTTACCCCAAACAATTCTTTGCGCTGCCGATTCAAGGTCAGCGGATTCTTCGATAATCACGGGGGATTTCCCGCCCAGTTCAAGCGTCACCGGAGTTAAATTTTTGGCAGCGGCTTCCATCACGGCTTGACCGACGCGGCCACTGCCGGTGAAAAAAACATGGTCAAAGGGCAGGGCGCAAAGTTTTTGCGAAAGACTGGCGTCGCCGGAAAGGCAAAGCACTTCACGAGGATCAAATAATTTTGCAATCATATCGCAAAGTAGAACGTTCATATTTTCAGAAATTTCCGAAGGCTTCAGAATCGCACAATTGCCAGCAGCAATGGCCGAAATCAGCGGAATCATCATCAGGGAAAAGGGATAATTCCAAGGTCCAATAATCAGGACGACACCTTTGGGTTCATGGCGAATTTCACTTCGGGTTCCAAACAACGACAAAGGTGTTTTCACACATTTTGGTCGCATCCACTTTTTTAAATATCTAATTGCATGTTCTAATTCGCACATGGTCGTAAAAATTTCCGTCAAATCCACTTCGCTGCTGGGTTTGTGCAGATCCTTCATCAACGCCTGGTGAATTTCCGGAGTGCGCGCGCGAATCGCAGCGCCAAGTAATTTCAGCTTAGCAATGCGTTCTTGCGCAGTGGTCAGTTTAATTTGCGGATGATGGCGCCGTTGTTCTTCGAATTGTTGCATGAATCAATGTTAGCATCTTTGGTGCAGGGGAAAGCAAGGTGTTGCGGTCATTGTCTAGTTGCAAGAAGGAAATTTTATTTTTTTACTTCCGACGTCGGAAGTAAAAAATCTTTTTGACGGTTTCTTTTATTTCCTGATCCGAATCTGGTGCATAAATCACCCCTGTGTAACTTGCTGCCAAAAAATTTCCAATTGGCGAGCCTTGATTTCAGATTTTAGAAAATCCTGATTTAAATCGGTCTTCACCTGCGGAAGCATCTTGCGAATATCCTGCAAATGCTTGTCGGAGCCGCCCTCGCGGAAATATTCAAGTTTACGGATGATCACGTATTCTGCCGGCGCCAACCAAATTGCAAAGCCGACGGCAAGTTCCGCGCGTTTGCGGTGGGCGAAGGCCCATTTATGAAGGCCGTCGTTAAAGTCTGCATAGATATCGGCTTTGAAACCACTAGCGTGGTGAATTAAGTTAAAATGACCCGAGGGGCGCCTACGGGTTTCAATTTCAATAATTTCTTGGGGTGGGCATGTGGGTCAAACGGGGTTCCCCATAAAAAATAGAGGCAATCGATCCAGTTATAAAGTAAGAAATTTTATTTTCTTCCAGTGGATCAATAAAAACTTTCAGAAGTTCAAGTGACTGCATACAAAAAAATCTTTTTGACGACGTCATTTATTTCCTGATCATTCCAATCAGGATGTTTTTCCTTAATCGCCGCAGTTTTAATTTTCCAGGCAAGTTCGCGCAATTGAAAGACCTGCTCCCATTTTTGGGCCGCAGTCATATTAAGATAAATTTGCTCGCGTGTATCAGCAGACATTGATGAAGATTATCCATAGTCACAGAAGATTTCAACTTAAACGAGTCAGTTCCTTTTGACCCATTGAAGTTAGGTCAGCTTGATAGGATCATTTGATACTATCAAATTGCAAGGCATACAGGAAAATGGGACTTCCGAGCTATGGACTCGTCGATACCCTCTAAGCCCACTTGAACAAACTATAGTCAATGGTCGACAAATTTTCTAAAAAAGATTTTCTGAAAAGAAAATCAGCGCCGCAGTCCCATTGAATCCCACCAACGGGATTCACAGAAACTTTCTTTAACAAACACAGATTCAACTTCTATAAGATCTGCACCAGAAATCAGAAATTACTCCAATGGGGAAACCGGATAAACAGGCGTCCCCACTTTTGCAAGATCCCAATCTTTCATAAGTTCGTCTTTGCGAATTTTTATCCATTCGCAGATCAACTGATCCGCTTTGTTTAGCAGTGAAATTAGTTAGTTAGGATAGTTAGTCAAGGAGATGATTCGAACTGCTGCCATTGTTTTCCCAACCTGGGAAAACAATGGCAGCAGGATGCACACGCAAGGCTTTGCCCAAAGCTTTAGCTCGCTCTACACCAATGTTGATTCTTTCAGATTCCATGCCAGAAATTGTGGATTGAGGGATGCCGCAAAGTTTTGCCAACTCATTTTGTGAGAGCCCTTGAAGCTCGCGAATTACGCGAAGTGATTGACCCGGAGTCATGTGGACTCGGGTTTTTGCAGGAACAAACGAGCCGTCTTTTAAAAGAGCTTTAACCTTTTTTCCGGTAATCATGCGGGGTGACCTCCATCACTAAAATTTTAACCTCATTGGCGACGACAAAATAAATGATTCGCCATTGATCGTTCAGCTTGCTCGCTCTAGCGCCTTGCCACTGGCTCTTCGATGTATGATCGCGAAATCCTTTGATTTCGAATAATCCCTTTGGGCCTTGTAGTTGAACGATGTCTTTCCATTTCTCGAACTTTTCCTGAATTTCCTTAGGTGCTTTGCCGAGAGCTTTGACTGCGTTCTTTTCTAGGAAAACGTTCCACATACTAAATATGTACTATATCTTTTATGGTATGTCTACAGAGAAAGCGGAAAAATAGCATTTGAACCAGATTTTTCAAGTGATTTTAAGAACTTAAAGCCAGAAGTGGCTGGAAAAGAAATTTGGCGTCCCCAAGGGGATTACAAAAGTAGAGTTTTTGACCTTGGTTAGGGCTGCGTTTCTAAGTATCGAAAAAGACAATAAAACTGAGGATTATCAATAGGAAAGCCAAGCTAGATCCCACGATTTAGATTGATGCCGGGTAGTGTGCATTGGTGGCGTCTATTGCCTTCAGCCAACAAAATTCCAACAAAATAAGACCTCTTTGCGAGGACAAAAATGTCGATCTCATTTATTTCTCATAAAAGAAGCAGGTAAGCTCCGATTGTGGCTTCCAGATTATTTTTTAGGCCTACTCTTTTTAATTGAGCGAACAGCTGCATGGATTGTGGCCAGGTAAACGTGAAACATCCAACTCAGCCAGATCGCCTTATCGTAGTTGCTCTTTTGATCTTGTCTGTGGTGTCGGATACTAAAGTTGTTGGCTATATTAAACAGATCACTCTCGTCCTTCGAATCAAAAACTTCGCGAAGTGATGGCCTCAAGAATTCTAAAACACCCACCAGCTCCCGAATAGCATCTTTTCTGTCGTCAGGATCAGATTGATATCTTCGAAATTTTGAAATTGCAGAGGTAACTTTCTGTTTAACATTATCCAAGTCATCTGTGGGTAAATCTATTTTCATAAGCTGATCCAACTCAGGGTTTTCAAAGGGACTTCCATGTAACTCTAAATCCATGGCTATTTCATTAACAGTATCGTTGCTGGCTGTTGTAAGCAGCTCTTGAACATACAATCGCTTACTTTCAACATTGATTCTTTCGGATTTAATTCCAAAGCCAGATAGCAAAATATTTATTTCACGCGTTTTGAAGTTTTCCTGTAAATGGCTAGCGATAGATTTAATGAAACTTAATCGCTCTACGCTTTTCAAGTTTGGTAACTTCCCATCATATTATTTTAGACTTTAATAGTCTTTGGCCCGATCCCGATAAGGGAACTAGGGATATCTGGTGTTTGCTATTGAATCAACTTGAAAAATAGAGCCAACCCATATGCTGTCTAAGCTTTTCCGCCTGCGCACTGCGGACACCATGTCTTTAAACTGACTACAGATCCACTCGTGGCTGACCACGTATGACCAAACTTACACCGCCATTCATATTTATTTTTGCGGCCAGAATAAATAGATGTCAGCAGTTTTCCATCACGCGAGGCTGCGATTTTTTTCATCTGAGCTAATTTCTCGACATCCTCAGACAAATAAACCTTAGACCAATTTATTTTTACAGGCTTTGAGCTAAATGAAATACTTTGAGCTGCCAGTTTTTTTCTTATAAAGCTCTCGAGATTCTCAATTTTTAATCGAGTATTTAGTGCGGGAATCACGATCAATATCACTGAGTTCTTTTTGCAAAGCTTCTTCTTCAGTAAGTCGAGTTCTTTTCTTCTAATGAGGTCTTTAGGTGTCCGCGAGAAGAGCCTTCCCCTTGTATAATGCTGTTCACCGTGGTGTTCAAAAGCCAATCCAAGTTTCTCAGAGAATCCATCAAGCTCAAGCTTAGCTCCACTCTTGATTCGGAGCCAATGTGGATAACTTCTGGGGAATTTACGCTTTAACAAGGCCTCAAAATAGGCTCGACAGATTCTTTCGCTCAAATAAGTTGAGCACTCGGGACACCAGGTTCCAGTTATTATATTGCCTGGCTTTGCTTGCCATTGATGTCCAAGAGCACACTCCCAAATTAGTGGATTTTGATTATTGGTGTAATCTTTTGAAAGACATCTGCCTCCACGTCTTTTTGCTAATTTCTGCATTTCGGAAATAGATGATCGTTTTGCATCAGCATTTATTTTATTTGCACAAGTGCGACACCATTGACCTTGTAGAATTTTTCCAAATTTTGCAGACCACTCGTGGCCCAGGCGGCATCGCCAGTTTAATTTTGTTTTAATATTTTCATAAGTGAGAGATAGGCATTCGCCGCCTCGCTCTTTAGCAAGGGCTTTACACTGGCTTAAGTTTTTTCTAGCTTTGCCAGAGCAATATGGACACCAAGCTCCGTTTCTGATCGATGCAAGTGAAGTTTCCCACTGGTGACCCTTCTGACATTTCCACTTTAAGTGTGCGCCTATGCTGTGATAGCTTTTACTGAGAAGATATCCGCGATGACTTCTCGCGATTTTTTGAATATCTTCGAGCGTGAACTTCTTATTCTTTGAGCAGGTATGGCACCATTTGCCATCAACTAAATTTTGCGCCTTGGTTTCCCAGAAGTGGCCCTTCGAGCACTTCATTTTAACAGGAATACTCGGACTAACAGACGTTTTGGTTAGACATCGGCCTTTTTTCTTACGGGCAATTTTTCTAACTAGCGCAATCCGCGCTGCAAGTTTTTGTTTGTTAACGTTAGCTCGAGAACATATGAGGCACCATGACCCACGTGTTACGCTGTCAGAAATAGTTTTCCAGGTATGACCATTTTCACATTGCCAGAGCATCCGTGTACGAGCATTGACGTATGAATTAGTGAGACACCTACCGCCTCGATTTTTTGCTAGGGCTTTGAGTTTTAATAGTCTCTGAGCTTTGGTCATCTCGACAAACCTATCCAACCTTTTTCAAAGCAAGAAAATAGGCGCAATAATCACATTCAGCCCCATGTTCAGGTGCTGTTTCCGAATTTAGACATTCGTAGGCTCGAGCAATTGCTTCTGCAACAAACGAATCATCGATTTTGTATGGTAAGACTGAGATATCAAATTCAAGTCTGTGGTTAAATCCAGGCTTATCTGTAAGTCCGTTTGCGTACACAAAATATCCAGTGCCGTGAACTTTGAAACCATTCATTTTAAAAAGCCACGCGTACAAACTCATTTGCCTTTTATAACTAATTTGCCAATCTGCATCGAGCGAAACTGCATCTTTCTTTGATGTCGCCTTGTAGTCGACGACAATAAGTTCGCCATCAGGATTGACCCAAATGTCATCGACACCACCAGTGATAATCAAATTTTTTTTCTCATCACAATATTGAATGCCGTGATGAAGCGAGTCTCGCCACTCCTCCAGTCGATCGTGCTTGAACGGAACAGCGTTGATTTTATTTTTGACCATCAGTGGATGAGGCTTTTGTTTTTCGCGGTACTCATCAAATTCTTTTTTAAGGAGAGCATCGACGGCCGAGTTTAGGGTGAATGGATACCCTGGGGGTTGGGCCACACCAAGCCTGCGATCAATGTAAAAACATCGTGGGCAGTTCATAAAAAGCTCGAGCTTACTGCGACTAATTTTGAACGGTTTATCAGATTTCGGATCATACATGTTTCGAGTTCGCTGGGAGTTGTAGTATTTGCTCATTACATTGGTTATCGGAATAATTGCAGGAAAGTAACTCGACTTAAGTCGGCATAAAAAGCATTTATACATCCCAATCTTAACATGTAGCTACTTTCTAAAGTACGTAAAATTTAGATAGAATCTAGGCATGGCAAGACCGATAGGATCGCCTAAAACTGGCGGTCGTCAAAAAGGCACACCCAATAAACGAACAGCTGAAATTGCGGATGTGTTTGAAAATATTGGCTTCAATGTTCCCGAGCAACTTGTGTCGCTTATGCCTGACCTTTCTCCAGAAAAAAAAGCTACTGTTCTGTTAGTGTTGATGAATTTTCTGTACCCACGGAGAAAAGCTGTCGAACAAAAAATTGAAATCGAACCCCCAGAATCCCAACGAACTTTAGCGGAAATACTTACGGAACAAGCTCACTACCACAGGGGTGATGCTGCCCATCACTATAAAGAGCCAGAATTATCAGCGGCTTACAAATTACTCGCGGAGGATTGCGAAAAGAAAGCGAGAGCTGAGCTGACAGCTACTAATAAGTAAAATCAATTCTGGTCTGACTTGCATCGACTAGTATCTAACTGTTTTCCAGTACGCTTTTTGTAGGCTTGCTTTCGTTTTTCGAGATCTTGTTTTGCGTAGACTTTCATTTGTCCGAGTTCATGTAGGGATGCTTTATTTACGTACCCAGATTCGCGACCGACATCGTTTTCTGTTTTCATAAGCTTTTCCGCTTGCTTGATATTTCCAACAGCATCACAGGCAAGTTTTTGGATAGCTTGTGGAGAATTTTCTTCATCGATAGCTTTTTGTTCAGCTAATTTTCGGGTTGTTTCCTGTTGTGCGCTACGATCTTTTTCAGTTTGTTCGTCAGCAGCTATTTTGCTCATTCTTAGATCATAGTCAGCTTTTGTGGCAGCAATTTTCTTAATAGCCTCACAGGACGATGTTTCCTTGGGGCAGTTCGGGGTTAGAGACTTAGTTAATGTGCTCATGATTTTAAGCGTATTTTGATCTGCATCAGACAGTTCTTGCTTTTTATTTGGACCGCTAGAGTTTCCGTTAAAAGAACTGCGGGGAATTTTCCAAACAATTTTATTTGTTCCAATAGCCACATCGCTCGAGGCCATGTGCGGAGCTAATTTTTCAACGACCTCGGGACAATTATAAAGAATAGCGTTGGATAGATCTCCAGAATGTTCGCAGCCCTGGCTTTCTCCCAAGTGACCAAGTGCCCAGTTTTGATGATCTTCATTTTTTGTTTTTTCCGTTGGCTTAGCTCCGTACCCAATTAGAACCTCTATGATGTCAGCGGTTTTTTTGCAGTTGTCTCGGCTTAGCTCCATGCCTGTAAAAGGCAGAGCTTCGCTAAGCAAGCAGGTGAATTGGTAGGAGCCTTTGTCTTTGCTGTGTGGAGCGAGTAGGGCACTTAGCTTTTCACTGTCGCCTTCTTTAGCAGCTTTGGTTGCCTCGGCAAGTTCACTTGAATTCAAATTTGCGATTGCTGGAGCAGAAAATGCGACCAATAAAACTATGGCAGCTAACTTATTCATAACCTATTCCTCCTTCTTGTTTTTGTTTTCTTTAAGCTTTTCGACTTTTACTCGGTAGAGGCCTTGATGGATGGTTGTGAACTCAGAAGCAAAGTTTTCGATAAGATTGCTTACGACTGTTTGCTCTGGTTCTTCCCCAGTGATGAGGAACTCTATGCTAACATCAAAATATCTTGCCAGCTTAACTGTTGACTTACTCAGCTTGGGTTCACGCCCCGCACTCCATTCAGAGATCGTACTCGTTGGGATACCAGTTGCCTGGCTGAGAGTGCGTGCGGTTATTCCACGATCTTTCATGAGTCGTTTTAGATTTTCAGCGAATGATGACATTGATTTCATGATCAACTCCGACCTAAGGCGGGTAAACAGAAGTTCTGAGATTCATATTTAAAATTCTGATAACAGAACACTTAAACGATACTCAGAACTACTTTAGTCCTATTCCTGATAGCATTTTGCAATAAAATTTGATGTACAAATGTACTGCAAGTACTGTTCTTGTATGGGAAAGATAATTTTTACCAAAAAAGCTAAGCGCGATACCCCATTAACGGTGCGTCTGACCTCTGAGACCATTAAGAAGCTTAAAAAGATTTCACAATCTAATGGCGTATCCCAAACCCATGTTATCGAGAGGCTAATTGAAGCTGCCTATGACCAAAGCTCTGTTTCAAGAAGGAATAAATGAAATTTCCAGAATGGACCACTAAACTTCAGAGGGCATCAGTTCTTGCTGCCAAGGATATACGAGATCCCGTTGCTCGAAAAGACTTTGCAATTATGCTTTTTGAACTATTTCGACTCAACTATTGGTATTTTGATAAATCGATCGTCGCAGTTAGAAAAACCAGAGTTAAATCCTTGGACAAGATTATAAACGAAGGCAGAAAGCTTGCCGCAATAGTTCAGGCAGAGAAAAATAAAATCAAACTTTTTCCCGATGAGTCGGCTTCAAGAATAAAAATTCTTGAGAAGGCTCTGGATTCGCTCGTGATAATAAATGCAGGTTTTTATAAAGATCAGAGCGCTAATAATTTCTTGCAACAGCAAGATCCTGTTATCCATGCAGTAACTAAGTTTCTTCTCCCAGAATACGGGAGCCTTCCGATGCCTAGCTTTGTTACAAAGGCGCGGACACGATCCGATCGTGCGAAATCCCAATCGTATTTTATTAAAGAGGATATACTCGACATTGCTGCAAAAAATCAGCTCGATGAATGGCTTTACCAGCTGAGTAAATGTTTTCAGCGCAGTGGTACAAGCAAAGACAAAAGAGATCCGCACATAGTCGTAGCGCTTGAAATCGTAGCTAAATCCATTCCATTCAAGCCTCAATTCCCGCTTACTATCGATGGCATTCGTCAGCGCATCCGTAACTTTGAAAAGAAAAGTAAATCCAAGCACATACGCATCCGAAAAGGTTTACGTGCTCCCCTTGAACATGGATGGAAAAATAGCATCGAATAAGTTTCGTACCGATTGAGTTTTTGCCCATTGGGCAGGTTTTCAATCGACGCATTTAAATGCTTTTTGAAAACTTGCGAACTAATCAGTTCGTATGAAACAAAATAATTTTGAATACAACAGCAGAACAAACGAATCACCACAGGTACGACTAACCCATGACGATTTAGGAAAGTACGGGAGTACGCTTAATTCCCGAACTAAAGATTTTAAGTGCAGTGAATTTCGTTCATGCAAACGGATGATTTGCTCTGACTGTCGAAACAGACGACGTGATTATTTTATCCTTGCAGGCGCAAAATTTGCTCAACTTCATCGGATGACTACTCATTTAACGATTTCTTGGTTGATCGAACCTGGTGAGGACGAATGGTCGTGCTTAGGACGAGAGGTAAGAGTTCTTTTTCACGAAGTTGGTAGAAAACTTGGGAAGTATTTCCGTTTCATGGCTATCGGAGAAAAAAATAATACACCTCACTGCCATTTTGTAATCTCTGAAGTCGGTGCTGAATTACTGACTAAAGCATCGAGTAGATTTGGTCTGCATAAAACTCGAATCTCTTCAAAACCAATTTACTGTGTTGAGGGTTTGCTCGGATACCTTTTTGACGAAAACTTCATTC
>JBBQHD010000013.1:0-36895 GCA_038323665.1 Bdellovibrionales bacterium | reverse complement strand
TCAAAAAGAACGAGGATATTTATAATGTTTCAATACGGCCAAGGAAAACACAATACTCAAGGGCACAAAGGCATTCCTGAAAATCATTTCGAGGAAGAACAAGGCCGCAAAGGTTTTTTTGGGCCCGTATCGCATTTAATTAAAAAAGAACCCAGCACGCGTTGGTCGCAAATCGAAGGACCCTTAAAACCACAGTTATTTGATTTGGTAAAAATGCCTTCGACGCAGGGTAAATGGCAGCGTTTATTTTTCAATGCATCAACCACGGTGTCACGATTGAATTTGCATGTGCAAGCCAAGCCCGATTCTGCTTTTCGCAATGCCGATGGGGATACACTTTATTTTGTTCACAAGGGCAAAGGTTCGGTTCTAACGGAATACGGAATTTTAAATTTTCGCGAAGGCCATTATTTAAATTTACCCAAATGTGTTCACCACACTTTTGTAACGGAAGCAGAAACTGAGATGTTGGTGATCGAATCGCACCGCAGTTTTTTCCGCGAACCGGATCGCGGCATGCTCGGTCGAAATGGATTTTATGATTTGGCTGCGATTGGCAAACCGGATTTACAAGGTTTGCAAGACTGGCAGAAAAAAACCAAACACGATATTTTAAAAATTGAAGTTAAAAAACAGAATCAAAAAACGGTTTTTTATTATCAAAAAGATATTTACGATACTGTGGGCTGGAAGGGTGATTTTTTCCCATACTCGCTGCACATTGATGATTTGATGCCGATTCAAAGTCATCGGGTGCATTTGCCTCCGTCAGCGCACACAACTTTTGTGGCCGATGGATTTGTGGTGTGCACTTTTTTGCCGCGGCCCCTGGAAACCGATGCGGATGCTTTAAAAGTTCCTTTTTATCATCAAAATATTGATTATGATGAAATCCTTTTTTACCACGCAGGCAATTTTTTCAGCCGTGATAACCTGCATGCGAATATGATGACTTTGCATCCATCGGGATTTCCCCATGGTCCACATCCCAAGGCGGTCAAAGGAGTTGCCCAGAAAACTCATACCGATGAAGTCGCAGTGATGATTGATTCGTGGTTGCCCTTCGAACGCGATCCTTTGCTTGATTCTGTATCGATTGAGTCTTATTGGAAATCATGGATGACCCCGTAATTTCCATCGGCGAAAAACTTTCCCCTGAACAGGCCATGCAATTGGCCATTGAATTTGCAAAAAAAGGCAGACCCTTTGTCAGCCCAAATCCCGCAGTGGGTTGTGTGATCTTAGATCAAGACCACAAGTTTTTATCCGTGGGCTTTCACGAACGCTATGGGGAAAAACATGCTGAAGCCAATGCCTTTGCAAAAATAGATAAAGCAAAAAATAAAAATCTGCACGTCTATGTCACTTTGGAACCCTGTGCCCATCAAGGAAAACAGCCGCCTTGTGCCGATTTAATTGTGCAGCACTCGGTAAAAAAATTAATTTATGGAATTGTGGATCCCTTTGCCCAAGTGCAAGGGCGGGGCCTTGAAAAAATCAAACAAGCTGGAATTGAAATTGAACAGGCCACGTATTTAAAAAATGAATTGCTGGATCTAGCAGAAATATTTTTGTGGAATCAAACCCAGAAAAAACCCTTTGTCGCCTTGAAGGTAGCAACAAGTTTGGACGGAATGCTGGCCACCAAAGACGGCGAAAGCAAATGGATCACCGGCGAAAAATCTCGTGAAAAAGCGCACGAGCTGCGAAGTTTTTACGACGCAATTTTAACCACGGTAAATACGGTTCAAGTCGACAATCCGACATTGAACATTCGCCATCCGCGCATTCAGAAAAATAATAAAGTGATAGTGCTAGATCCTGAAGCCAGACTTGTTCAGGGGTTTGAAAATTTAAACATCAGTCGTGCCAGACCTTGGTCTGATATTGTGCTTGTGGTTGGTGAAAATTATTTTTCTAATGCTAGGCCATTGATCGAACAGGAAGTTCAGATTTTAACTTTGCCGCTGATTCAAGATCAGAACTTTTCCAAGTTTGATCTTGCAGAGTTGCTTGGTAAACTTTGGGATTTACAAATCAAATCCCTGTTTGTTGAATCCGGGGCAAGCTTGCTATCTTCCTTTTTACAGGAAAAGCTGGGGCAAAGATTGTATCTTTTTCAGGCCCCGATCCTGATTGGGGACGGAATTTCCTGGACCAAAGGCCTTCAGTCACAATCATTGAAAAATGTCCAGCGTCTGACCAAAGTTAAGGTCGAACAGAACGAAGATGACAGACTTTGGTCTGGAATTTTGACACGGCCTTTATAGATTTTGTGAGGATATATTCACAGACTTCCCGAATTAAACGAAATTTGTTAAATTAATTATATGAAGCAACTGAACCTAAAAGATGAGTGGAAACTGTTTTTAAAAAGTTTTATCGAAGAAGCTGGGCCTGAAAGCCTTGATACTAAAAACATCAAGATGTCGCATTCGGATGCGCGAAAAATTGGTCAAGCTCTTAGCAAAACCCGTCAAAAAATTCACCAGCGTCTAGAAAAAATCCAAAATGAAATGGTTGAAATTGAATCCAAGCCCCGTGCTTCGGCAACCGAACAAGCGCGTATGACTTATTTAAATGATCAAGGTCAGCAGTTAAGTCAGGACCTTTTGCAGGTGGATCAGAAACTGAAGAAGCTTCGGGATTGGGAAATGAGTCAACAAAACTTCCCCGAACTTTCGCGCGCAACTACGAACTAAATTCCTAATTCTGTTTTGCGGATTTTTAAAATTCAGATTTATTTAAAATACGGCGAGCGCTTATATTGCTATTTGCAAAACGCGGGCTCCTGCCCTCCAAAAACCGCCCAGTAGGGCGGACGCGTCCCGCTTTTTTGAGGTATTTGCAAATAACAATATAAGTGCTCGCCGTATTTTAAATAAATCTGAATTTTAAAAATCCGCAAAACAGAATTAGGAATTTAGTTTGTTGGGCGGTTGCTTGCTTTGGTTCTGGCTTGGGTTGTTTCGGCACTTTTCGGAGGCCTTGGTTGGGCTTGTTCTTGTTTTTCTTCTTTTCTTTGTTTTTTGTCGTAGGCTTTGGCGAATTTGTCGAATCTGCGTTCGATTTTTTGGCGCATTTTTGCTTGGGCTTTTTTTTCTGCGATTAGTTTTGGGAAGGATCTTAGGGCTTTTTCTAGGTCTTTCCAGTCTGGATCTCGGAATTCAATGTTTTTTTTATTTTTTTTCATAGGTGACTTTGCCTTTTAAAAAACTTTGCGCGAATTTATCTTGCTGTTCGCTGCTTAGGGCTTTGAACTCTTTTAAATTTATACGTTCTTGAGGTTGTTCGCTGGTGTTGCTGAATAAAATCCAATCTTTGCAAAAAAGTCGATAATGGGTCCAGAAATTAAAAAAGGATCTCTTGTATCTTCTAATGACGTCTTTGGTGGGAATATCGTGGCCCCCCATTCTCACTCGCTGTTTGATTCGCAATAGATTCATTTTTTTATCACGCAGAAATACAAAATAAATTTTTATCTGATAGCCCTGTTGTTGTGCCTGCCTAAGAATATTTAAGTAAGTTCTGCCAGATAAAGTTGATTCAAAGGCGACATCCTCGCCTTTACTGATGCTAAGCTTAAGCTGCTCTAGCAAAATGCGCCCTGATTTAAATTGTCCGATGCCGTTTTGCCCTGGCGTAACGGCTGATGCAATAAGATCTGGGTTTAGATAATTGGATCTTTTCTTTAACCGAACTAAATAGGCTTCAGCAAATGTGGATTTGCCGCTGCCGTTAGGCCCGGCCACAATTTCTATTAAGGGTGCTTTTTTGGTCATCAATCAAACCTACCTGCGAGTTATTTTGTAACACAAGAACTAGATATTCTTAAGCGAATCTTGGATCAAATTATTCATTTCGGGGTCTGCAGACTTAAGCTTGCCGAGAATATCTTTTTCAAAATTTTTGGTTTTAGATTTTTTTATTAATTCGTAGATTTCTAGGCCTAGCAGCCATTCGGTTGGGAATTGCTTCAGGAATTTTTGGCTGATTTTATCTATGGCTGCGCTTTGGGTTTCTGGATTCGCTTTTAAATCAGTTCGTAATTTCCTGACTTCTTTATAAAATTGATCCAACTCGAATTGGGGGGAATCTTTTTTTATGGGTTCTTTGGGTTTTACTTTTAGGTTTGGGAAGTCGTCGCTGCCGCCGAAAAGCAGTCGGTCTGCGGGGCCGCCCGATACGCTGCTGACTTCGCTGCCCAAGGCTAGGTCAAATAAACCCCAGTCGGGTTGGAACAAAATTTCGTCGGCCAATTTCATTTCGGCATTTTTGAAAGTCATTAGAATATTTTTTCCGCCTTTTTTGTAAATTCTAAAGGGGGTTCCTTTTAAAATAATTCCTGATCTGAATTCGAACTGCAGGGTTTGTTCTTTGATTGGGTAAAAATCTTGGGTTGATTTTTGATCACTGATTTCTATGCCTAGCTTTTGCCAATCGGCTGTTTGGAAATCGGATAAACATCGATCGTTATTTTTCAGTAAGCCAATTGGGCTGCTGAAGCCTTGTGGGTGATCGGCAATTCCTTGTCCCATGATTTGCTCGCCCGCAAAGGCCAACTGGCATTTACCGGAAAATTTTAGGAACAAGATATTATTTTCGCCTTTAAAACTATCTAGTACCCCCGAAATTTGCAGTCCCGAATTTAATGAAACAGTATTAACTGTTTTCGATGCGATTAATTTTTTTAAACTGACCAATCCACCCTGGCGGTAAGCCATTTGCGCGGCCAATTCATCCAGCACCGCACTTAAATATTTAAAACTGGGGGTTACGAAAAGTTGCGGCTGTTGCTCGGTGATGTCATAGCCGTATTGAATGCAATCCATATTTAATTCCAATTTCTTAACCTTGTTGGATAAGCAATGTTTGGATTCGCCCACACTGCTCAGCAAACCTGCTCCGTAGATTTTTGGATTGTTTAAATCTCCGATCAATCCATATTCCGCGGTCCACCAATTCATTCTGGATAAATAGGTGGCTTCGGAAATTTCGCTGATGCAATTGGAAACTGTGCGCAGGTTTTTTTCTGCTTCAGCAATTTCTGCGGCACTGGAATCGGGGTGTTCTTTTAAATCGGATAATATTCGGATGGCTTGATAGACTTCTAAATCCGATTTATTAATCAAAGCATTCTTGGCCACTTGAGCATAGGTTTGCAAATACTGCGCATATTCTGGATGCGCCAGAAACGGAGCATGCCCCGCAGCCTCGTGCACAATATCGGGCGCCGGAGTGTAAAGCAGATGATCCAAGCTTCTTAAATCCGAAGCAATCGGTAAAATCGCATAAGCCTGTAATTCCATAAATGCCGCAGGCGGAATAAACCCACTGACGGGACAGGCATTCCAACCAAATTTTTGTAAGCGCAAACTTAATTTTTGGATGTCGGGAATTTCTTCCGCCGATAAACCAGTTTTTTCCATACCTTCGCAGTAAAATTCATGAGCATGGATTTTTAAATATCTGGTCAGTTGATTTAAGATCAAACGCCAGACCGCTTTTTCTTTGTAAGAATAATTTTGTGGATCTTGGGTCACAATGTATTTTTTTAAATGCTCGGGCAATTCATCCAGGATTTTCATAATAAAGTCTGCGGCCCTTTGGCTAAGTAATTTTCCACATAATCAGCCACAGCTTTTTCCAGATTCCATTTGGGCGAACTTAATCCTGCATTCAGCCACTTGGTTTGATCGGCTTGGGTAAAATATTGATATTGGCCACGCACATTTTCCGGCATGCTGATCCAATCAATTTTAAATTCCTTGTGCATCGACTTAAAAACCGCGCGCGATAAATCCAACCAATGTCTGGCCTGTCCAAAACCCATATTATAGATGCCCGATCGGGGCAGCTTTTCGGTCAGTTCAAACATCCAACTGGTGACGTCCTTAACATAGATAAAATCTCGCAACTGCTCGCCGTCCTTATAATCAGGATTTTCTGAACGAAATAATTGCAAAGAATTTTTCTGCTGGATTTGCAGGAAAGCCTTAAAAACCACACTGGCCATGGATTCTTTTTTAAACTCATTGGGCCCAAAGACATTGAAAAATTTAACCCCATACCAATTTTTCGGAGTTTTAGTCTGTGGCAAGGCCCACTGATCCATCAAAAGCTTGGATTTTCCATACAGATTCAAAGGCGTCAATTTTTCAGGTTCTGTGCGGTCATCAAAGCCATTTTTACCGTCCCCGTAAGTGGCGGCAGAGCTGGCGTAAATAAGCTTTGTTTGATTTCCCGAGCACCACTCGAATATCCGCTTAGAATATTCCAGATTGTTTTCTTTTAAAAAATCCCAGTTGGTTTCCGTGGTCGAAGAGCATGCGCCCATATGGATGATCCACTGAAGTTTTTTGGCGGGCTCGCTTTTCAGAAAATCCCACAGTTCGTTTTTAAGTAAAAATTTCGTATAGGAATTATTTTTCAAAAGATTGCGTTCAGATAGGGGAATGGAATCCACGGCGATGATATCTTTGATACCTCGCTGATTTAATTCCCAAATAAATGCGCTGCCGATAAATCCGTTGGCTCCGGTTACTAACCACATCTGAAAAAGACTACTGGAATCCTGATTTGGCCTCAATCAAAGATGGAGGCTCAGCGTCAGGCTTTGTTACACTTGCGAAAAAAATTCCCTAATGACAGTCGAAACAGAGGCTCAAATCCAACCAGTGAGTTCCTGGCAATTTTATCAACTGGTCCTTCCTTTGCTAACAAACTAAGAGTCGAGCCTTCTTTGAAAAAGGAAAGCAGATCGAAAGCGGCGGGGAGAATCTTGAACAAGCGCAAAGTTTTATTTATTTTACTGTTCGTATTGGCGGGCACATTGCTGCTGCGAATTTTTGCAGTTCGATCGCAAAAAGCAGCTGCAATGGCCGTCGATTCCGAAGGGGCTTGGCAGAAGTCAGGTCTGACTACGAAAACAGTCGAGTCTTTTTTAAATGATGAAAATTGCAATAAGAATAAAATTCACTTTGTTGCCTGTATCAATTCCTTGATTGTGACATCGGAAGAAGCCGATCAAAATTTGCCTGCAATTTATCCGCAGTTAAAAGAATTCTGGCCGCAAAAAAGATTCGAAGTCGAACGCGCGCGCTTGTGGACTTTAAATAAAAAAATCCCGCAGATAACATTGCCTTTAAAAAATGGTTTTTCATTTCAAAATGCCTGGGGTTTTATCAGTCGACACTTTTCAGAAAATCAAAAAGCAATTTTAACCGGTGCTGCGGTTAATGCCTATTTGTCCGTCAGTGAAGATCCTCATACAGTGATCATTCCGCAAAAATTATACGAAGACAGTTTATGGTCTAAAAAAATAGGTCCCAAACCTTCATTGGGTTTCTTTATTCAGGCGCTTGAACCTTCTCGCATTTTGGTCAGAAAAATAGTGGCTCAATCTCAGGCTGAAAAAGCCGGTTTAAAAGAAGGCGATATTATTGTTTTGGCCAATCATGAAAAAATTCCCGGCAGCAATGTTCGCCAGATGATCAAAGAATTAAAAGTTCAAGCCAGCAAGCCCATTATTTTAAGCATCGAACGCGATGGAAAAACCTTAGAATTAAAATTGCACCCAGAACAAGTCCCCTGGGAAGGAACCAAATCGCGCATCATAGGAACGAGTAAAAAGTTTGGTCTGTTCGAGTTGCGCCAGTTTAAACAAGGCAGCTGCCAAAGTTTACGAAAACAAATGATCAAATTTGAACCACAAATTTCCGCTGCAGTTTTAGATCTGCGTGATAATTCCGGCGGGATCATCGAAGAAGGTCGTTGTATCTTAGAGTTATTCTTGAAAAAAGGCTCGCGCGCATTTTCGCTGTCTGCGAAATCAGAGGTTGGTCCAACGGAAGTTTTCAATACCGAAAAAACTCCTGTTTTCAAAAAGCCTTTGTTAATTCTAGTCAATTCCGGCACGGCCAGCACAGCAGAACTTGTTGCGGGCAGCTTGCAAGATCACAAAAGGGCCTTATTAATTGGCGATCGCACTTATGGAAAAGGTTCTTATCAAGAACCAGAAACTTGGAAAGCCAATCCTAAGTTTTACCTTTTGCAAACACGCGGATTTTTTTATCTACCCAAGGGAAATTCCCCTCAATTGGTGGGGCTGACTCCTGATGTTTATTGGAATTCATTTAAATCAGATCCGTTTCGAGAGGAACAACAGTTCCTATTTCCGCTGAAAGCACCCCAAGCTGCGCGCGTTTTTTCCAAAAAAATCACGCGTAAGCTAGTCTGCCGCGGGGGCGTCAAGAGCAATAAGTGGGAGCTTTCAGCGGCTTTCTTTTCTCAGGTGCAGCAGAAATGTGATCGGGTGGGAAGCTTATGAAGCACACACTGCTGCTGCTGATTTTTTCATTTTCGCTTGCATCGCAAGCCATTCCGCAAGGCTGGCTGGAAAAACCATTGCGACTGGGACTTGCCAGCTGCAACAACGGATTGCCGTCATTACCTTTTATCGGTCAGTCGAAAATTTCAGATTTTACGAAACTTCCTAAAAAAGATTATCAAGCCACTTCCATTGGCTATTCCAACGGAATCTTTCAAATGGAAATGTCTTTATCGACTTCATCCAGAAAAAATAAAATCAAATCCTGCGCCTTAAATTCAGCAGAATCCCAAGCCTTCTTTTCTTTTCCACTAGAATTCAAGCTGGACGGCAGCGAAAAACAAATTCTCGACCATGACAACAATCTTTGGAATTTCCGATTGGCCACACATTCAACGGATTTTATCTTAGATTATAAACGCTCGCTGTTTACTGCCCAAGCCCGCCCCGCAGAAAAAGTTTCCGAAATTTACGTCAATTCAATGAATCAACTGACCCTAGTTTTCAATCGCAAGCACAATCAAACTTTTTGGATCACTTATTATTAAGCGGCCTTCAAATCAAATTCGATGTGCCCATACTCTACGACTGGTGTTTTTATAGTTCTGCCGGAAACAGTAGAAGCTTTGATTGTGATGGCCCCAGTAGACTCGAAAAATACAATCAGCTTATTCAAGTTGGAAATATCCATATCGACCAATTTTGCCAATTCATAGATTGATTTTGGTTTGTGAGTAAGAATTGCTGATAAAATTCCCAAATTTTTTACAAAGCGATTAAAATCTTTTTTATTATCAAAAGAAAGTTCAAAGTGGTCGCTTTTCAGTTTCCCTTTTCGCGCATTTTTTAATGCTTTCTTGAAATCCGAAAGGGTTTCTCCAGAGGACTTAACCGAAACAACTAATTTTTTCATATTTTTACTCCCAGTTCTTTAAGGACTAAATTTTGGAAATCCGTGATTAACTTTTCATCGTTAAGGTATTCATAGGTGAATTCGTTTTCATTTATATGAGTGTGTGGCCCCTTGGGATGATGGTTGTCCATTAAAACAAAATCTCCTGTTCTTAGATCCTTACAGATCATCCCGTATTTAACGCCGTCTGGATACTTTTGCGAAATACCAACTACGAAAATTGTAAGCTCAACGACGTAACGCCCATGAAGATTATTTTTTGCATAATATCTGCGATGTGCCTTCATATAAGTATTATATTACCTATATTGGTATTTATCAACCTATAAACGTGAAGTTTACTTCCTATTAAACTCGACTGCGGCAAATCCGCCAAAGGGAGTCTGCGCATTGGTGACTTGTCCATTGTAAAGTCTGGCCATCGCGAACTGCGCCTTGCCCTGATAGGCGTAAACTCGTAAATCATATTTAAATTTGTGTGCGCCGCCTGCGGTTTCGACAGTTACTTCCGGCGCCGGAAGTAACTCTTGGGCTAAGAATAAATTATTTTCAAGAAGTTCATAGGTTTTGCGGCTGATGCTTTCGCCTTTGTAAACTCGCTTGGATCCAAACTGCGTGGTTGGTTTTAAAAAATATTTTTTTCGTTCCGTCCAGATTTGATCTCGGTTAGATTCGGTGATGACAAAGGATTTGGGAATGACATCCACCGCTGCTCCTAATTGATTTGTAAATATTGGATTTAGCCAATCCCCCATTCGGCGTTTATCGGCCATCATGAAATACTCCATGGGATGGGGGGACAAACAGGATTTATTTTTGACATACAATTCTTTTAATCCTGCCGACTCGGGTTCCGTAAAATAAAAATCCGTGCAGCGATTATAAATAAAATCGTAATTTTCCGTTCCTAAAATTTGTCTGCGATCTTTGATATCTGCGGTCCAACCCAAGTCTTGAAAAACTTTTTGTGCGACCAAAAATTCTAAATATAATTTTTGTTGCTCAGGTTGATCATCAACGATGGCCAAAGTTTTAATTTCGGGTTTCCCTAGTAATCTTATTTCCGAGCGCATGTTTTCTGCAATTTCGGTAAACCCACTAAAACCAGGCGTTTCGACTTGTAAAAACTGATTAAGCTCGTGCCCCAAAAATAAAAACGAAGCATTGGTATTTACTTCAATCAATTTGGGTTTTAGATTTGCGTCCAAATGAAAATCGTAACTCATGGCAATGGCATAATTTTTTTGTTCTGGAAAAGGCGCCTGGGGTTTTAAAAAATCCCGGTATTCAGCGCTTTGCCTAAGGGCAAATATCTTTTGCACAAAATTCTGAATCTGCGTCCAGGTTTGCCCAGGCAAAGTGATTTTCTGACCCGAAATCAAATGCGGATTGATGCTTAGGCCCGATGCTCCAAGATTAGGATACCGTGCGTTTAAGTATTTTAAAAAAGCTTCGGGGCTGGTCATAAGTTTTTTCCGTCAAATAAGTTTTTAATGATGCTGACTTTATGATAAGTCAAAGTCATGAAAATTATCACTTGGAATGTCAATGGCATCAGGGCTGCGACTAAAAAAGGTTTAATGGATTTTGTTCAGTCTGAACAAGCAGACATATTGTGCCTGCAGGAAACCAAGGCCAACCGGGATCAAGTCGAAGCCCCCATCGATACTTTGCAATACCCTTTTGCGGAATGGCACTCGGCTGAACGAAAGGGTTATTCCGGGGTTGCGACTTTTTCGAAAGCGCCGGTGAAACATTTCAATGCCGGCATTGGAACTTTGGATTACGACCGCGAAGGCCGAGTGTTGATCACTGAACACGAAAAATTTCTGCTGTATAATATTTATTTCCCCAACGGCGGATCCGGAGAAGATCGGCATAATTTTAAACAAAAATTTTTAAAAGATTTAAACGCGCATATTCAAAAATTATTAAAAGCAAAAAAACCTGTGATTGTGGTCGGCGATTACAATGTCGCACCCACAGAAATCGATGTGCATGATCCCAAACGCCTGGCGAAGGAAAGCGGATTTCTGCCGGAAGAGCGAGAATGGTTCAGTGATTTTTTAAATTTAGGAATGGTGGATACATTCAGACATTTCCACCCCGAAGCGAAAAACCGTTACTCATGGTGGTCCTACCGAGAACTGGCCCGCATTTCAAATCGCGGCTGGCGGATCGACCACATCTGCGTTTCCAAAGATCTACTTCCATACTTAAAAAAAGCTGAAATCCTAGATTCAGTCGAAGGTTCCGACCACTGCCCGGTTAGTTTAGAGATTTTCTAAAAAGGGTGGCAGCCTACTTTTGGTGATAGTGAAAACTAATTTGCCTGTCTAAGTTGACACCAAAAGTAGGCTGCCACCCTTTTGCTTTTGGCGTGTCCTAATAAGTCGAAGGACCGCAGATTTTTGCGATTAATAAGATCAGTAGGACGGGCCAGACGGCGTGGATCAGGAATGGAATCATTTCTTTGGCGATAGCTTTTTCTTGGTTGTCCATAAATTCTCCTGAAACCAGTATGGCTTGATGGAACGATGCTTGCAATAGCTGGAACTCGACAACAAAACTTTAATCGCCAAGCAAACCACAGGGGTTTCGTGCGATTTTTACGAAAAGGGAGAGAAAAATGTTCCAAAACACAGCGAAATTTTTGCCTCGTGCATTAGCGGCAATGATTCTGACTTTCACATGTTCTGTAGTTTTTGCACAGAACAGTCGAATCGTGCCATTCAATCCAAATATTGGCCCGGACTTAAATGTTCGCGGCAATATGTCGGCAGAAACACGTAACAGCGTGATGATTTTAAAAGATAAAAATGGCGTCGTCAGCCCTTATGGCACCTACAATTGGTCAACAATGGGAGATGATTTTGATCCAGGAACTCGCGCAGAAGTGAAATTGCGTGTTCTTAGCAATAACGACAATCCTACCGACAATGGTGTAAAGGGAGTTTGGTTCCAAGCTGTTCCAGGAACTGCGACAGCTTTGGATTGGATTTCTGCTCATGCAAAATCGATTTACCCAAATGACCCTGTGAATGCTTCAGGATTGGCGACTACGATGAAAGAAGTTTTAGAAGGAAACAAAGCTAAAAATATTAAGGGCTACCGCTTATTTACAGTTAAATTTTTGCAGATTGAACCAAAAAAATGTGATTCGCGTCCATTGACTGCCGACGAGTTGACTTCAACATCTGTAAAAGAAATGCAGAAGGACCCCGAGTTCAAAGAAAAAGTTCTGTGTGGCCAGCCAGCCCGATTTATGATTCGAGTAATGTACAATATTTTGGGTTCAGTCGTTGTTACTGAGCATGTATTTGGTGAACTTGTTTTAGTTGAAAACAAACGTTGGGTTGTTATCCCTCGCGAATACACCCAAGATGCCACTGACCGAACAGGAGTAGTATTGGAAAGTGAAATATTAGGTTTGGACCGAAATGTTAGCTGGGAAGACATTGGCAAAATGGGATTAAACCAACATCTTGAGAATAATTCCAATGGAAAAATTCACGCAACCCGCAGACATTTTATGACGGTTCAAGTTATTGCAGGTTTCTTAAAAGGAATGATTAAGCCTTACGGAGTTCCCGTAACAAATCCACCAACTCCTTTAACTATAGACGAATTACTGGCGCAGCCTCTGCACTTGCAAGCTCACCCAGATGTTCTTCCTGGGCGAAATGCTGAAGACATCGGTGTTGAAGATCTAGCGAATTAATTTTCTACTGTTGAACCAGGAATGCGATACCCCATTCCTGGTAAGTGATTCCCGAATTTTCCTGAGCCACGTTTCGCGTGGCTTTTCCACCAACTTTGAACGAAGCAATTCCTTTTTTCGGTTTCTTTTTAATGCTGGCAATCGATCGATCCAGTTTCATTTTTCCTGCAATCGCATGGCTTGGTGTGATCACAAACCACAATTGATTTCCATTTAAGTTCTGACCAATTTTCCAATTTTGTAATTTCGAAACATCAGTTTGCGGATAAGCGCAAACATCATCCAGCGGCGGCAAGATGCGTCTTTTCTGCGAATCAAATGAGGCGACCGAGCGATCGGAAAATCCTTGGGCTCGCAGCACTTGTTTCATTTCTGCAAAAACAGTTTCGGGCGATCCGCAAGTGGCCTGAGTCCACTGCATGCCGTCGTCTCGGAATAAACCTGATGTGGATATTTCTGTGTATTTGACCGAATCGATTTCTAATTCTGATTTGGAATTCAGCAGTGCCGTCCAAGAATTATTTTGCGAAAAGGGGGATTCGTTCAGGATTTTTAAATCACCACCGCGTTCGATTTGCACTTTGCTGGAATCCGCAGAATTAAACTGCACGGACGAAACGGCCAGCTGCAGTTTTGAGTTTTCGGTGATCGGCGATTTTACACAGCCGTAAGTTCCCCACTGGCAGGCAAAGGCGCTGTTGCCGATCATTTTTCTTTGTGAAGCATCATAACGAATGATTTTGTTACCCGTGCTGTTGGGATTATTTGACTGGCAATTTGAGCCCAAACAAATGGTTGCTTTGTAAGGCGAAGGAACATTTCCTGAAGTATAACATGGTGAATTTTGCCCAGTTCCCGCTGCGGATTCAGCGTATAAAGTATAAACTGCGTTGGCGTTGGCAGGAACTTGAAATGAATAAGTTCCATTATTGATCACACTTTGTGCTTGAATAATTTGATAGGGATTTTGCACCGAACGAATCGAAATATTGGCGCGATCGCTGAAACAGCTGGCGGAATCAATTTGCAGTTGGCCATAGACGCCGGTGCCAACAGCAGCTGCGGGGGCGCCCGAGGAATTGTTGCCTGACTTTGGATCGCAACTGGATAACAACACTGAAATACCCGCGACTAAAACCAATAAAAAACTTGGGCGCATACACCCTCCATGACTTAATGCTAACCCAATGCGAAGTTTTGGCGCAATGCTTCGAACGCAAGCCCAGACAAATTTCCCTAGTTTATGCGGTTTTCCAGGCGGAAACTGGGCTTAGGTCGCAATTGAAATCGGCGCATTTTCCAGGTCATAATTCTTCCGTGAACTGCGGAATTAAAAATGTTACATATTTGAGAGTGTCGAGAATCGTTTTCCCCCTAATTTTTTTATTCACTCAATTGGCATTTTCTGCTGGGGAATTGTGCGAGAAAGCCTTAATGGAATTTCCTGGCCCCACCAATGCTAAGGCGATTCAAAAAATTTGCACAGAAACTTTGGTTTTGGATTCCTGTGCCAGTGTCAACAAAGTGCCGATTTTTCATTGGGATAAAAAATCCAAATCAGAAAAAGCTCAGAAGATTTTAGTGTTTTCACTGATTCACGGGGACGAAGTCCCAGCCGGTGCGGTGGTGCGATTTTGGATGGAACGATTGGCTTCGATCGATCCCAAAAACACCTGGCGAATTGTGCCTATTTTAAATCCCGATGGGTTTAAGGAAAAAACCAGAACCAATATCAATAAAATTGATTTAAATCGCAATTTTCCCACCGAAAAGTGGGATCAAGAGGCCTTGGCCTATTGGAAAAAACAAGCCAGCTCGCAAAAACGTCGATTCCCCGGTAATGCTGCCGCCAGCGAACCCGAGGTTCAGTGTGCGATGGCCCATTTAAAAGATTTCAATCCTGATTTTGTTGTCAGCATTCATACTCCACTAAAAGTTTTGGATTTTGATGGACCGAAAATTAAACCACCGATTTCGCAGATTTTACCTTGGAAATCCTTGGGAAATTTTCCCGGCAGTTTGGGACGATTTATGTGGGTGGAACGGAAAACTCCGGTGCTGACTGTCGAATGGGAAACCGATTTGCCGCATTCTATGAAAACTTTTGAACACCTGCAGGATTTGGTCGGGGATTTGGCTGCCTTTGAATTAAAAGCAGCGGCAAAAAATTCGGGCAAAAATAAGACAGTGAATGCTGTCACAACTAAAAACTAAATAAACTTAATGTAGATGAGTATTGGCAAGAACGTCGTTCACTTGCTCGACACGGTCTTGCGAAGACATAATGGCGTCTTGAACGGCGACTAGGTGCTTGATCATCTGAACTTTGGCTTTGCGGATGGCTTCGAAAATATTTTTGTCTTCGCCCATACTTTTGATTGAATTTTCGCCGTCATGTAGCTGCAAGGCAACGCGGTATCGCCCAGTTTTCTTGGCCTTAATAGGGTGGGCTGTCAAAACGGTCTCGGGTGAAACAAAAGTTTGAAAATCGACCATTTGTTGATAAACAAAGGATCTTACCTCGGAGTCATTTTGCAATTTATCAAGAGTGTTTTCGATATTCATAGTCACCTTTCCCATACTAACATGAGTTGGAAATAAAGGAGGTCAAGGTGGCAGAAATTAAACTAACGGACAGTTGGAAAAAGCGACTGCAGCCCGAATTTCAGGCCGAGACTATGGTCAAATTGCGAGAATTTTTATCCAAAGAAATCAAATTGGGGAAAAAAATTTTCCCCGAACCCTCCGATTGGTTGGCTGCTTTAAATTTAACCCCTTTTGATGATGTGAAAGTCGTGATCGTGGGCCAGGATCCTTACCATGGTCCTGGGCAAGCACATGGTCTGTCATTTTCTGTGCAAGATGGAATTGCTTTTCCGCCTTCTTTGAAAAATATTTTTAAAGAGTTGCAAACCGATGTCGGAATTGCGCCACCCAAAAGTGGAAATTTAAAATCTTGGGCAGAAAAAGGTGTTTTGCTTTTAAACAATGCCTTAACAGTCGAACAATCCCAACCTGCTTCACATCAGGGCAAGGGCTGGGAATTGCTGACGGACCGAGTGATCCATTTGCTGAATGAAGAAAAAGAAAATCTAGTGTTTATTTTGTGGGGCAGTTTCGCACAGAAGAAAGCGCACTTTGTGGATCGTAAAAAACATTTTGTTATTGAATCCCCACATCCTTCGCCACTGTCATCGTATCGAGGGTTTTTCGACAGTCGACCTTTTTCCAAAGCCAATAAATATTTGCAATCCAAAAAAATAACTCCGATCGATTGGAGCTTATAATGTTAAAAACCAAAAACACTTTTTTAAAAGGTGCTTTTGTTCTGCCGAAAAAAAATTCGGCGCATTCAATTTTGATTTACGATCAAAGTTTATTGGCATACGACGATTTTAAAATTCTGAAAAAATCTTTTGTGCATACCTATGAAGTTTCCGCTGGGGAGAGTTTAAAAGACTTTGCGGCTTTTCCAGGGCATATGGAAAAAATCCTTAGTTTGACGGAAGGCATCCCCACTGCAGATCTACAAATTTACAGCGCAGGCGGCGGCAGTGTGGGGGATTTTTGTGGATTTATGGCCTCGACTTTGCGCCGTGGGGTTTTGTTGAAACATATTCCAACGACATGGTTGTCTGCAGTGGATTCGGCGCACGGTGGAAAAACTGCATTGAATGTAGGTGGATTTAAAAATCAAATTGGCAGTTTTTATCCAGCGACAGAAAATATTTTCATTAGAAAGATTTTAGAAGGTCAGGGCGATGCCCGTCGAATCGATATGTTGGGGGAAGTTTTAAAGATTTCTTTGCTGAATAAGAAAGTTTTTCGCAAAATTTGCGAAAAAACTTTTGCAGAATTAAATGACAATGAATTTATTTGGCAGCACCTGGCTTTATTTATTGATGCCAAGATGGGCTGGGTTAAACAGGACCCATTGGAAAAAAATGGTATTCGCGCTGTTTTAAACTTAGGCCACACGGTAGGCCATGCTTTCGAAAGCGGATTCCATTTGCAACATGGTTTTGCGGTTGCCCTTGGGGTTGTCTTTGCCGTTCGGTTGTCCTTGCAGAAAAAAGTTTTAAGCCGCAGTGCTTGGTTAGAAATTTCCAAGATGCCCTTGTATCAGAAATTTTCTGTCGATCTTGATTTATTTTTACAGGATCATTTTAAGCTGAAGGAAAATTTTGACCTGAATTTTAATTTGATTGCACAGCAACTGCAAAAAGATAAAAAGAAAACCTCGCAACTTTCGGTCAAATATATTTTTTTAAAAAGCATCGGTCAGCCTTTGCCCCGGTCCTATCCTATTTCTGAAATTGTGCAGGATTTAAAAAGGCAATGTTCGTGATGGATTTGCCAAGATGCCTTTTTTTCGAAGGTTCGACGGCATCATCCAAATCCATGATGAATCGGGCCCTGATTCTGAAAAGTTTTTCACCAGATCTAAATATTCAAGGATTTAGTCGGTCCCAAGATGTTTTGAATTTGGAAAAATCTTTGCAAGGCATTGCAGCACAAAATGAGTTTTTCGTAGGTGATGGTGGGACCAGTTTTCGATTTTTACTGGCAAGACTTTCCAGACGGCCAGGTAAATATTTAATTCAAGGTTCTTTGCGATTGTTATCGCGGCCGCACCAAGAACTATTTTCTATTTTAAAAGAATTCGGTATTCATTGCGAAAAAAAATCAAATGGAATTGAAGTTTCGGGGCAGGGCTGGAGTCAGCCACAATCGCCAGTTTTCTTAAATTGTCAGGAGTCCAGTCAGTATCTTTCGGCCCTACTGCTGGCTGCGGTTGATTTGGATTTTGATTTAAAAATTGCAGTAACCGGAGAATTTGTATCCGAAAGTTATTTTCTAATGACCTTGCAAATGATGAAACAAGTTGGGATCGAGGCTTTTTGGGATGGTAAGAATTTATTGGTTCCCAAGGGGCAAAAAATTAAAAAAAATTCGATCGATATTGAGCCTGATTTAAGTTCGATATTCACTTTGGCAGCAGTCGCAGTTTTTCAAGGTGGCGCTTGTTTTAAGAAATTTCCCCAGCAAAGTTTACAGCCAGATGCCAGTATGGTGGGAATATTGCAAATGATGTCTTGTCAGGTTTTTTTTCATGGCGATGATTTATTTGTTTTACCGCCGAAAAATTTTAGCGACGCCGGATTTAAGAATATTGAAGTTAATTTAAAACAAGCCCCGGATTTATTTCCAGTTTTAGCAGCCCTTTGCGTTTTTGCGGATGGAGTTTCTGTTTTGCGAGGCGCCCCGCAACTGCGACACAAAGAGTCCGATCGTATCGGTAAAGTTGCCGACTTACTTCGCAAGCTGTCCGTCGAGGTCACTGAACATGAAGACGGAATATCCATTCTTGGCAAAGGCCGTAATTTTTCTGCGGGGCCCATTACATTCGATGTAGATCACGATCATCGATTGGCTATGATGCTGGCAGTTTTAAATTCCGGCGGTTGTCAGATTTTAGCGAACGATCCTGCTGTTTTAGAAAAAAGTTTGCCGGAATTGCAAAACTTTTTGCAGCACAAATATTTCCTTATCGGGCATCGGGGAGTAGGGAAAACCACCTTTGCCAAAATTTTAAGTCAGAAAAAAAATTACGCTGCGATTGATCTAGATAAAAACATCGAAGAAATCTCGGGGCAAAAGATCGAAGACATCTTTGCCTTGCAGGGCGAGGAAAGCTTTCGACAATCAGAAGGAAAAGCTTTGCAGAAACTGCTGGAACAAGATTTCAAAAAAGAAACATTGATCGTTGTGGGTGCAGGCGCTGCTGTTCAGTTATTAAAATCTGAAAACAGCATTTGGATTTCGCGGCGGTCCGACCAGCAGGGGCGGGTGTTTACCGATCGCCCGAGATTGCGTCATCAAGAAAACCCATTGCAAGAATTTTTAGGAATAAAAACAAACAGAGATTTACAGTATCTTGAATTTTCCAAACGCAGTGTGGAATTGCCCGAAGGTGAATACTGGCGTTCGAAAAATTATCTGCTGAATATAATAAAACAATGGGATCGCGATTGGGCACAGGCCTTAGGAGTTTTTACTTTGTCGCGGAATTTTTTGAATTGTTTAATTCCATTTGGACCCGAGCTTTATGAATTGCGAACGGATTTGCTAAGTGAAAATGAATTGCGCGAATTTTTAATTCGCCTGCCGGAAGAAAAGATCTTGTTTTCAGTCCGAAATGCAACAGCTGCAGATGATCTGAACGCATTGCCTGAAAATTTTAAGGGCTGGATCGACTATGATATTCAGTTTTACAAAAATCAGAGAATTTTGGGGCAGACACAGAATTTAATATTTTCGACTCATCAATCCGATTTTGACCTGGCCTTGCAGGAATTAAAAAATTTCGAGAAGAAAATTCAGCTGCGAAATGCTAATTTTAAACTTTGCCCGATTGTTGAAAATTTTTTGCAATTGGAAAAAGGATTTTCTTGGTGGAAAGAAGACCCCGAACATCGAAGTTTTTTACCAAGATCTGGTGATGGAAGATGGGCTTGGTTTCGACTTTATATGAAAGGCAGACAAAAACTGAATTTTTGGCGCGAAGGTGCCGGGATTTTGGATCAGCCCAGTCTTTGCGAATGGCTGATGAGTCCCTTGGCGCCTGTGGAGTTTGCTGCAGTTTTGGGTAATCCGATTCAGCACAGTTGGTCGCCCGTTGAACACGCGGATTTTTTTCAAAGCCTGCCATTTTGGAAAATTCAGATCGAGGCATCGGAATGGCCCGGGACAATTATTTTTTTACGACAGCTTGGATTAAAGTTTGCGGCAGTGACATCTCCTTTTAAAAAACAAGCTTTTGATTTGGTTAAAAATAATTCTGCGCCGCAAGACTTACTGTCAAGCAAGGGTGGGTCTTGCAATACCTTGTTTTTTGGCTCGGACATTTTGGGAACAAACACGGATTTGTCGGCCTTAAAAAAAATCCTGCAAATATATTTCGACATCAGCACCGCAGTTTGGGGTGGCGGCGCACTGGTGTCGGCATTGCAAAGTATTTTGCCCAAAGCTCAATTTTATTCCAGCACCCAGGCCTGCGAACGATCTTCCGGAATTTCCGCTGCTGACTGTGCCAGTCCTCAGATTCTAATTTGGTCTGCGCCACGTGGGGATAGTTTGCAAATGCCGCCTGCGCATTGGCAGCCTGAAACTGTTTATGATTTAAATTATGCGGAAAATTCTGCTGGACGGGAATACGCTTTACTTTGTAAGGCTAAATATGTTTCGGGGGCAGAATTTTTTCGAGAACAAGCAAAGTTGCAACAAGAATTTTGGCAGGCAAATGAAAAATAGTTTTGGAAATATTTTAAAAATGCACAGTTTTGGTGAAAGCCATGGCCAAGCATTAGGCGTTGTTATCGACGGAGTTCCCGCAGGAATTGAATTTGATTTGGATTTGCTGCAAAAAGAATTGTTGCGGCGTCGTCCCGGGCAAAGCTCCATTACCAGCCAAAGAAATGAAGCCGACCAAGCGCAAATATTAAGTGGAATTTATCAGGGTAAAACTTTGGGGACCCCGATTGCGGTCTGCATTGCCAATCAAGATGCCCGGTCCAAAGATTATCAAGAAATTCAGCATTCGGCGCGCGCAGGACATGCCGATGATGTTTGGAAAAATAAATTTGGTATTTCAGATCCACGTGGCGGCGGCAGATCCAGTGGGCGTGAAACCGTTTCACGGGTGATTGCTGGCGCTGTTGCGCAGATGATTTTCAAAAAAATTTCTGCACAAACAGAGGTGATCGGATATTCATTGCAAATTGGTAATTTTAAACTGAACCAACTAGAAAAATTAAATTGGACACAACTAAAAAACCGCGATGAATTTTCAGCACGATTTCCCAGCGAAACTCATCTGCAAGTGCGCGATATGTTGATTGCGGCCCACGAACAGGGCGAAAGTTTCGGCGGCATTGCGGAGATCCTTGTGCGAAATCTGCCCGCCAATTTGGGGCAACCGGTTTTCCATAAATTAAAAAGTGATTTAGCCCAAGCCATGATGAGCATCGGCGCAACTAGCGCTTTTGAAATCGGCGGCGGAATAGAGCTTTCGCAAATGAAAGGCACAGAATTGCATAAAAATTCGGATGCTAAACTGTATGGTGGTCAGCGCGGCGGAATTTCAACTGGCGAAGAGCTTTCACTGCGAGTGCATTTCAAGCCAACTTCTTCAATTTTAGATATTGCCAAAAAGGGAAGGCACGATCCCTGTATCGTGCCTCGTGCCGTTGTTGTTGTCGAAGCCATGACTTGGTTTGTGCTGGCAGACCACTTGCTGTGGTATAAACTTGATTATGTTTAATTGCAGCGTCGATTTGCATAATGGATCCAGCTGCCATTGATGCAATAATCAGAAGAATTATTTCCTGCATCTCGGCAATCGTTTTCTACGCAAGCTTCTGGTCCTATCGGCCCACCACCGCCGGGGCCAGGATTAGTTCCAGAGTCCGCATCGCAAGCTCTGTTAATGAAAATTCCAGCAAATGGTTTATTCCAATTAGCCACAGTCGGCTGTGGTAAAGTTGCGTATCCTACCCAAGTTGTTACAATCCATTCATTGAAATTATTGTTGGCAGTATTTCGGTGATTGGCCCAAGCACTTCCGCCAGCCACTAAGCCTGCAGAGCTTGGGAATTTTCCAGCACCGAAATCAATGGCTTGATGGGCACTGGCTTTTATTTCTGCTGTCCATCGCGTGTTCTGATCAACAGCGGCATGAGCTTTCGCAAGCGAATCTGCGATATGCGAATCCCAGGCATTGGCGGTCGAGCTAAACAAAACAGTTTTAAATTCGCTAGAGCTATTGCCGATGGAATCCACGTTTTGGTTGTCCAAAGTAACAGTCATAGCTGTCGAGCATCCATAATATCCATTGGTAAAGTTTCCAGCAGGGCCCAGGCGCTGATCGGCTCCGCAACCAATCGCCATATATCTGTGTTGCAAACATTGCCGAGGTCCGGGGCAAGTGAAGTTTACAAATTTATCGTTATCCATTGTGACGCGAACTAAGTTATCGGGTTGCCAAGTCCACGCATTGGTTCCGATCGTCACGCTGGGAATTCCGGTATTGTAATAGTTTTGCGATACTCCGGCATAGCCAAGAATTGCAGTCGGTGCGGTTGCTCCTGGAACTGAACTAATAGTTGCGGGAGATCCAACAATGACATCGTTACTGCAATTAACTCCGTCGTAATTCTTGCAATAAGTAATGTTAGTATCCGTTGGTGATGCCACGCCGTAAACTTTTCCGCAGCTAGGTGATGCGGTAACAGTTAAAATGAAATTGTTGGTGCAGGAATTGAAGAAGGTCCCAAAACTGTAAGTTCCATTGCGCAAAGCGCAGGTTGGATTTGGATTTACCTGAGTGCACTGATGTGCAGAGTTTCCAGTTGCAGTGTCATAGAATATTCCGGGAAGTGTTGCGCCTTCTCTGTAGGGGATTCCGTTGTAAACACAATAATTTATTTGCTGGCAACTATCGTAACCAACTGAAGATGCAGGACTTACAGTGTAATCGTTGGCCAGGGTCGGTATGCCGATTCCAAAACCAAAAGTTCCAGCAGCTGGGCCACTCGAGAATCTTCCGCAATATCTAGTTTCTCTAGTGCATGTGTCTGCAGTGGATCCTGGGAAAACAGAAATACTTTCACCGATTTCGCGTTGGACTCCGTTGTTGTCCGTGCAATGAGCTCGGACGCAATTGGGTACGACATTCGTGTTTGGCGCATCGGGTACGATATGCGCGCCTAAAATCGTAGTGGTATCGTAAGACTGGCAAGTTCCACTGGCAAGAATGCAGACTCCGTTGGCAGGATTAGCTTCGGCAAATCCTGTTACTCGCTGATTTAATGGAACGGAAGCATTGTTGTAAAAACAAGCGGGCGTGCACAAAGGAACAACCGCGGGATTAAAACTTGGGGGACTGCCGGTGCAAATACTAGTCTGATGCGTGCACGTATAACCTTGAGCTGTATCCTGCGTATCCGTTGGGATGCTGGATGTAAAACCTGTCACACTAGAATTGATGGGATAGTCACTTCTGCCATTATAACTACAATTAAGCGGGGTCGGAGTCGGCGTGCATCCGGCAAAGATCACATCGTCAGGTTGAAAAGTTGCGACCACTCCTTGGGTGACTGGATCGCGAAGTGCTTCACATTTAATTGTTTTGGTTTCACACACATTTGAACTATTCGGATTAGGCGATGCAAAACCATTTATTATTGTATCAATTGTATATGGAATTGGTGAACCGGTTCGGTAACACTTTGCATCTGTGCAAGATGGATAAACCACTCCATTTATTGGGAAAAGACTTCCAACAGGATAATTAACGGCACTAGATTCCTGCACGACAAATTGAGCGTAGCGCTGACCATTATTTCCAATCAGATCGTCTCGGCATTTAATTTTCAAAGGATCGCAACGCCCATTCAGTATATTTGTAGGATTTGCTGAATTGTAACCGTTAATCAAATCACCGGCATTATAATCATTTCGTCCACCATACGAGCAATGAAGTCCGTCGACGTGGCAAGAATCTGCAGGATAAATGGTGTAACATAGAGAAGGATTCTGCGCGCAGCTTACGGTCGTGCTGACTGGATCATTAAACATACTTCCATTGTGACAAGTCAGCTGTTGAGTCGGGCAAGTTTGACCAAAGGGAACGCTGGTTGCGTTTGTAACAGTAATACTTGCGCCATCTAGAATTGGTCCTAGGAATCCAGGGAAAGAGCAATTTGCAGGATTATTCGAACAGTTCGGTTGAAGATATCCTTCGGGAACAAATCCAACGCCGAGTCCATCCGCACTTTGTCTGCAGGTTAAAATTCGGCAATCACAAGTGCCACCATTCGCTGCCGCTGTGGAAGTACTGCAGTAAGTAGCCGGATTGGTTGAAGCACCAATGTTATATAAATTTCCACCGATTGCACATTGAAGTGCGGCCAGGTCGACAGCGGTAATCACATACAGACCGCTTGTTGAGACATGCAGCAACGTTGTAATAGAAGTGTTGTTATCAAAACCTTCGCCGCTCCAGTGTCCCCAATTTTGATTGGTGGTATTGATTCCAAAAGGTATGTCTAGCCCGCCGGTTGCAGGCAATTGATAAGTGGCTTCAATACTTGGGTTGGACAGTGCATCTCGTTGCAAAGAGGATTTTAATTTTCTAGCTGCTATTTTGCGAGCGCTACGTTGGCGTATTTTTTTGCCGGTTTTGACGTTTGCAGGAGGCGTGCCCTGCCACAAGGTTGCCGGCATAGATAAATTATTGATCAGTCTGAAGGTCACAGTTCCGGGCAGAGTTGTTCCGCCGCCGCCGCCAGGTCCACCGCCATCACCAGGCCCACCACCGCCGGGTCCGCCAGGTCCACCAAGTCCACCACCGGTCGAAGCTTGATCTGCGGAACTAAAATTAACTCGTGAGCAGTTTTGGAACGCAATTGTTGTCGCGCTGGCGATCGTAAGGAAAAGCATGATTTTTTTTGAAGATAGCAATGCACGAAATCTCATAACGAATTTTCGGAATAAAATCATGAATCCCCCAGGCCTAATTTAACCATTAAGATGGGAATAATTCAAAAAAATGAACTTAAACTGACCTAGTTTGATACGATTGTTTCAGCCTGAGACAGTTCTTCGGACCGCGACGAAAGTCGCAAACGCGATTAAACCCCTTTGCTGATTTCATTGGTCTTAAACAACCAACCACTCATTTTATATAAAGCGCGCGCGCCGACATTTCCGTCCCATTCGGCGTCTGCAAGACTGCCGCCCGCAGTAGAAACTTCATTCAAATCAAAGCCGATCCATTTTTTTCCTTTTTGCGCCAGAACAGAAAATAAACAAAATATCTGGTCTAGACTTAAGCCCCCCGGCACCGGGGTTCCGGTGTGGGGACAAAAACTGGGGTCCAATCCATCGATGTCGAATGAAACATAAATTTTCTCGGGCAAGCTGTCAGCGATTTCTTCGCACAGCGAAACCCAGGGGCTGCCGGAAAAAAGTTTTCTTTTTAAATCCAAATCGAAAAAAGTCTGAATGTCTCGGTGCGAACGAATAAATTCATATTCTTCTTCGCAGAAATCACGGATGCCGATTTGCACTAGTTTTTGCGGCTTCCAAGTTGCTGACATTACATTGTGAAAGATCGATGCATGGGAATACTGAAATCCTTGGTAAGCATCACGCAAATCCGCATGGGCATCGATGTGTAAAATTCCAAATTGTCCCTCGTATTTTTCGCTGAGCGCTCGAATTAAACCTTGTGGAGTTGAATGATCGCCACCCAGAACTGCAACAAATTGGTCTTTGGCTAAATAATTTTTGGACTCTTGATACACATGCTCGCACATTTCTGCGCAGGCTTTGTTAACGCTTAATAATTTATGGGCATCTTCGGGGCTGGGTTCGTGGACAATTTGTTGGGCTGTTTTTTTGTGAAGATTGTTTTTGTTTTTAAGGTCTTCGGAAATTTCTAGACAATGAATGCCCTGTTCGAAAGGCTTGCCGGTTTCCAAATCATACAAATCGACTTGCACACTTGCCGTGTTGATTAATTCCGGTCCAAAGGAGGCACCGGCGTGATAACTGGTTGTGACTTCCCACGGGACTGGTAATAGGACGAGTTTTGCTTTTTCCACATCGGTTTCCACACCAAATATACCTAGAGGATTTGCTGGCACTGATTGACTCCTTTTTCAACACGAGAGATTTTTAAGTCATAGGGGATCACCATCATGAAAAAACAACTCTCGCTGCTTATTCTTCTCGTTATTACTTTCAATTTTCAAGCCTTAAACGCATCGGCTGTCGAAAAGGAAGTTGCGATTGAAAAAGTAAAAGTAAATGTGGACGCGCCCCAGGGCGGATCGCTGTATTTAAACTTGGATGCTGAACCCGCCACCTTACATCCAATTATGCATTCAGATGCATATTCAGGTATCGTGATCTCGTATATTGTAGAAACTTTGGCAAGGCGGGATTTAAATACCAATGAATGGGTGCCGTTGTTAGCAGAAAAATTTGAAAAATCCAAAGACGGAAAAGTTTTCACTTTCTATTTACGCAAGGGAATTAAGTTCCATGATGGAAAAGAAATGACAGCAGAAGATGTCAAATTTTCTTTTGATGCTATTTTTGAGCCCGAATATGAAGCCTTTAATTTGCGTCCCTATTTTGAAGGAATTCAAAAAGTTGAAATCGTTGATCCATATACGGTAAAATTCTATACCAAAGATACCTATTTTAAAAATTTTGATATTGTTTGTTTGCTGCATATTATTCCAAAGCATATCTATTCAGATGTAAAAAAATCTAAAAAAATGACCCGTGAAATTATTGGAACGGGTGCCTACAAGCTGGCTTCCTTTGATCGTGGAAATCAGATTACTTTAGAAAAATTCAAAGATTGGGGTGTGGGAAAAACTGCCGAATGGAAAGGTTTTTCTAATTTTGATAAAATCCATTTCCGCTTTATCCGCGAAGAAACAGTTAAAATTGAACGTTTAAAAAAAGGCGACCTGGATTTACTTGATAATGTTCCGCCCGAAACTTTTGTAACCAAAACCGAAGGCGAACCTTTTGGAACTAAAGTATTGAAGAAAAAAGTGCAAAATAAATCTCCGCAACGGCAGCCCTTTATCGGTTGGAATTTACGACGGGACATGTTCAAGGATAAGAAAACGCGCAAAGCGTTGGCGATGTTGTTAAATCGCGAAGAAATGATTAAAAAGTTTTTGTTTGATTTGTCAGAACCAGCCCGCGGCCCTGCTTACAACCGAAGTATTTACGCATCGGAAAAAGTAAAGGCCTTGCCCTTTGATCCCAAAAAAGCGAAACAGCTTTTGGCTGATGCTGGCTGGAAAGATACCGACAAAACTGGGATGTTAAAAAAAACCATCGATGGGCAAAAAACAGAATTTAAATTTACTTTGCTTTATGCCAACAAAGAAAATGAAAAGTATTGGACTTTTTATAAAGAAGATTTAAAAAAAGCCGGCATTGAAATGGAACTTAAGTTTTTAGAATTCAATGCCTTCTTGAAATCCGTGGACGAAGGTGGATTTGATGCCTTTGCTATGACTTGGAGTGGTGCCGATGGTCCCTGGGATCCTAAACAAATTTGGCATTCCAGCAGCGCAGTTCCCGGGGGATCTAATTTCATTCATTACTTAAATCCAGTGGTCGATAAACTGATCGATCAAGCACGGATGGAAGTTAAGGAAAATATTCGTACGCAAAAATTAAAGAAAGTTTTCGAAATTATCGCCGATGATGCTCCCTATGTTTTCTTGTTTAATCAAAAATATACTTTGTATTTACATTCCGCAAAAATGGGAATGTCGGCGGATACTTTCCCTTACGGCGTTGGGGATGAAACCTGGTGGTTACTTAAATAATGTATTTTATTCGCCGCCTTCTTTTAATGATTCCCACCTTTTTGGGAATCACCTTGATCACATTTGTGGTTTTAAATGCAACCCCCGGTGGGCCCGTTGAACAAAAGCTGCAGGAACTAAGATTCGGCAGCCAAACAGGCGCCGGCGGCAGCGAAGCCGTCATGGTCAGTAGTAAATTGATGGATGAAATAAAAAAACATTACGGGTTTGATAAGCCTGTGCTTGAACGTTACTGGATTTGGTTAAAAAATCTGGCGTGTTTGGATTTCGGCGAAAGTTTTGTCTACGAAGAACCTGCTTTGAATGTGATTTTAAGTAAATTTCCAGTATCGATTCAGTTTGGATTGATTTCCTTGCTGCTGACCTATCTTGTTTGCATTCCCTTGGGTGTCTTCAAGGCATTAAAACCGGGTTCCTGGTTCGACCAAATCACCGGATATTTTTTGTATGTATCATATTCTATTCCGCCTTTGGTATTTGGAATTTTCCTGATCGTATTTTTCGCGGGTTCAAGTTATTTAAATTGGTTTCCCATTGGGGGCTTGCAGTCCGAACGATTTGCAGAACTAACAGTTGCTGGGAAATTTTTTGATCGTATTCATCATTTTATTTTGCCTTTGCTTTGTTATGTTTTGGGATCTTTTACTGAAATTACTATTTTGATGCGCAATTCGATGTTGGATGTGATCAATTCTGATTATGTGCGGACGGCAAGGGCCAAGGGCTTATCCGAAAACCGAGTGATTTTTGTGCATGCTTTGCGAAATGCTTTGATTCCCATTGTCACAGGCCTTTCAGGGTTTCTAGGATTTTTTCTGGCGGGATCTTTGATTATAGAAACTTTGTTTAGTTTAGACGGGGTTGGTTTGCTTAGTTACAAATCCCTGCAAAGCCGGGATTACAATGTGATTATGGGATTGGTATTTCTATCTTCGTTGGTTTTATTGTTGGGAAGATTTTTAAGTGATTTGGTCTATACTTGGGTCAACCCCAGAATTGATTTCAAATGATTCGCTTAAACAAACTGACAGAGATTCGCTGGAAAAAATTTAAAACAAATAAAACTGCTTATTTTTCCTTGTGCATTTTAGTCGTGATGATTTTTTTAGGCATCACTGCAAAATTTTGGGCCAATAGTGATCCACACATTTTGCACTATCAGGGTAAAACTTATTTTCCCTTGTTTAAATATTATCATCCATCCACCTTCGACAGCGACGAAACCAGTGTGATGAATTATCGGGGTTTAAAATTAGGCGAAAGTGATTGGGCATTTTGGCCGGTGATTCGTTGGAATGAATTGGAAACGGATGCAAGTTTGGCACAGTATCCAGCGCCGCCTTCCCGCGCGCATTTCTTTGGAACCGATGACCGGGGTCGAGATGTTTTAACCAGATTATTATTTGGTCTGCAGTCTTCGTTCTTTTATGCGTTTGGAACATGGTTGCTATCGTATTTTATCGGAGTCAGCTTCGGTTGTATTCTGGGTTTTTTCGGTGGCAAAGTGGATTTAATCGGAATGCGTTTGGTTGAAATTTTTGAAAGTATTCCTTACTTGCTGATTTTAATTACGTTAACTTCAATTTTTTCGCCGAATCTGGCGGTTTTGGTTTTACTTAGTTCATTATTTAATTGGACCGGCATCGCGCAATTTATGCGCGGCCAAGTTTTATCTTTGCGCCACCAAGAATTTGTGGAATCGGCGCGCGCGCTCGGAGCAGGACCGATACGATTGATTTTTTATCATTTGCTGCCCAATGCACTGACCCCGATTGTAACGTTTTCGCCATTTACTATTGCCGCAGCAATTTCTTCGCTGTCGTTAATGGATTATTTGGGTTTGGGAATTCAAGCACCCGCCGCCAGTTGGGGAGAATTGCTGTCGCAAGCGCAGAAATATTTTTCCACCGCTGAATGGCTGGTGTGGGCTCCGTCGGGTGCGTTGCTGATTACGCTGACATTGTTGATCAATGTTGGACTGGCGGTTCGCGATGCTTTTGATTCGAAATTAAAGTAGATCCGCTTGTCAGATTTACTTTTGCAACTAATATCCTCATTAAATTTTATGATCCGAACCTATGAATTACAAATGTCGCGTTTTGATACGTTTCGTTTCAAGTGATTAGCCTACAAACTCTATAAAATAAAATTTGTTTCATGGTTAAAACTTTCTTCTGATAGCACCTTTAAGTCCCATCAGTTTGGCACACAAGTTGCACCTTATGTTTTTAAATCCTTCTGGAGGAAAATCATGAACCAATTTCTATTCACATGCACTTTTCTTACTTTCTTTTCTCAGATCAGTTGGGCAGACCAATCACCACTTTCATTGCATTTGCAGAAACTTTTTAAACCTGCCCAATCTGCAAATGAAGAATCTACGGCTTCGAATCAAAACTCGCTTTACGAGCTTTATAGAAATCAAATAAAACCAGCAGATCCAAAAGAAACTGAGGCCGAGAATCTTTGCCGATACCATTCGATTTCAGACATCAAGACAGTTCCAATTAAGGACGAATTTGACCCAGCACTTTCTGAAATTCCCTCTGAAATTTATCGCGTCCACAACATTGCAAACGAGACAATATTTCTTATTTTTTTTAGGTCTAATTGGATTCAAGAAATGACCTTCGGAAGAATTAGCGATTTTATTGAAGCAACCGGAGCTCCCCTACGAACATGGCCCGAGCGTCACGGTCTTCGAGAGGTTTACGAGGACGATGGCCACGATCATTCGGTAGAAAGTATAGCTTATTTTTTTAATGAATTGCGACGACGAAACATGAAACCGGGGATCTGCGAATTGATGCTTTTAGAAGAGCTTGTCACGCGCAATCTAATTAAAGTTTCCCGCGATGAAGGCGTTCAGAATTTATTTTCAGGTAAAACTTCCGTTGCAGTCATAAGTGCCAACCATCCACCAAACCCAACGACGATTCGTCACGAAATAAATCATGGCGTCTTCTTTACAGATTCCACTTACCGTGCCGAGGCTTTTAAACTTTGGAAGAGTCTAGCTGAAAACGAAAAGACTGCAGTTCGAAAAGTTCTCAACTCGGATGATTATAATCACAATGATGAGGGATTGATCGTGCGAGAAATGCTCGCCGGACTTCGAGACATTCGACATCTCATCGAAGAAAATCTTCCTGCTGAAATAAATCGCAATGATAAAATCACGAGTGGAAATCAGGAAACAATCGACTTTTTTTATCTTATCAAAGGTGACACTTATTACCGTAAGAACAATTTAGCGCAAATTCTTGTGGATGTGCATTTAAAGGTGGCTGCGCTGGATCGGTATTCCCGATTTTATCAAGTCAATCATCCCTAATGTTGGATGGGGGGATTGAGTATGAGTTGAATAAAAAATCTCCTGAAAGGTATCAAAAAAAGCTAACTTCATAATTAGAAAAATTTAGTGAACCAATTGGGATTCAAATCGGGAATGACTTAGGAAAGGTATTCGGAACTTTTTTTATTCCCGATCTCTGAGGCTTCGAACCAATCTCCGGACTGCAGCTTTTTAAAATCTTCCATAACTTTTTTAAGATCAATATTTTTCCGTCTTTTATAATAATCGATGGTGCATCTAGTTTTTTTATCGAAATAGCATTTAATGGTTTCGCCGACATACCAGAATAGACTGTCATTATTAAATCGATCTAGCCGAATGAAATTTCTTTTATCAGCTATTAGATTTCGGGCAATATCATACATAGTCTCGTCATGGGTAAATATTTGTGTGCTGATAATTTCCAAACGTTCGTCCAGCTCGCACATAATGCCTTTGCCGTCTTCGATTTCTAATTCAGCAAGGTATTTCTGAAAAGCCTGTTGGTCGTTCATAGTCCTTGTATCGGAAAATAAACGGCAAAGTTTAGAGCTGTGCTTAGCCTTCAAATATTGATAATTTTCTTAACCAATGCACATACAGTTTTGCACACAGCAAATCATATTTAACTAAAAATGGATAAATCCGGCTGGAACTATGCGGATATTTTCTAATCAGAAAATACGGAGGAATGCTGGGTTTCAGTTCCGGCACGGTCGAAATATTTCTAAGTTCATTTTTATATTTTTCAGTTACCAAGCTTATAGTTTCATAACCGGAAAGTATCTTATCCACATGGGCTTTGGGCGGCCATCGATTCATATTCACTCGATTGGATTGGTAAAAATAAAAACTAAGTCCTCCTTCAGATTTTAAAAAGACTTTCTTGTAACGTTTTATAAAAATGAAGCCTTCAAAATAATCCATTCGAAGTTGATCGATTTTGCTGATTTCAAACAGCATTCCATAAGCGAATTCACCCTGGGCAGGCAAAATCGAAGCCATCGCGGCATTTTCAAAGGGAATTTCGTGGCAGAAGGACAGTTTGTAATTGGGCAACGCAAATTCCTGTTGGGAAGATATTTGCATTCTTCTTTGGGTTAAAACTTGCGAACTTAAATTTCCGCCGTAGGCAAAATAGAAAACAGTTTTTCCGCGAAAACCCAGACGCTTGCACAGACAATAAAAATGATAAAGTGCCCGCCAGGAAAGAATTTTCAACACGGAAAAATTCTACTCGGCTTCTTCTAGATAAGTATAACCGGAAAGGCCTTCTTCATAGTGACGCACCAAAAGTTTCGCTTCTTGCTTGGTTAAGGAACCTTTTTGAATGGCTTCTTCGGTGGCTTGACGAACGCTGTCGACCATTTCTGCTCGGCCATACTGAACGTAAGTTAAAACTTCCGTCACCGAATCGCCGGGAACATAGTGATCGATGGTGTAACCGGACTCATTTAGGGAAACGTGGACGGCATCGGTATCACCAAATAAATTGTGCAAGTCGCCCAAAATTTCTTGGTAAGCGCCGGTCAGGAAAACTCCTAAATAATATTGTTCGCCGGGATTTACGCCGTGAACTTGAATGGTTTTCCGGTATTTTCCGGTTTCGGGATCGATGAATTTTTCAATCTTGCCGTCGGAATCGCAAGTTAAATCCGCCAAAGTTGCCGAGTGTTCAGGTTCTTCGCTTAATCTTTGGATCGGCATCACTGGAAAAAGTTGTCCCACGGCCCAGGCATCGGGAACGGACTGAAAGACAGAAAAATTACAGAAATAGGTGTCACACAATTCATCGGATAAAAAAGTCACAATGTCTTCGTGGTCTTCGGAAGACTTGGCAATCACTTGCATCTTGGTCGCAATCGTAAAATACATACTTTCACACCAAGCGCGCTGTTCCAGATTTAAAACTCCGTAAGTAAACAGCGACAGCATTTCTTGTTTAGCAATCGCCAAATCATTAAAGCATTCGTTCAGATTGACGCCGTTTACTTTTTCGAAAATATATTGCAGATCCTGCATTAAATTTGGATCCGATTTGACAGCTGCGCGCGGGGGAGTTTCCCGGTGCAGTTCGTTCACACCCATCACATTAAATACCAACACCGAATGATGCGCGACCAAGGCGCGACCAGCTTCGGTCACGATATGGGGATGAGGAATATTTTTTTCATCACACAAGGATTGCAAGGTTGCGACAATATCATTGGCATATTCTTGTTCGCTGTAATTGATGGAACTTTCGGTGCGACCTGTGCCGTCGTAATCGACGCCCAGTCCGCCGCCGACATCGATGTATTTAAGACCAGCGCCCATGGCATAAAGTTCAGAATAAAATCGTGCGCCTTCTTTCAAAGAAGATTTAATGCTTTGAATGTGCGGAACTTGCGAACCAATGTGATAGTGCAGCAGTTCCAAACAATCCAGCATGTTTTCGCGTCGCAAAGTTTCGACACCTTCAACAATTTCCATGGCGGTCAATCCAAATTTAGATCGCGCACCACTGCTGTCGATCCATTTACCAGCGCCTTGAGTATTTAATTTTGCGCGGAAACCAATTTTGGGGCGAATATTAATTTTTTTCGCGGCGGTTAAGATCATTGCCAATTCATCTTTGCGATCGACGACAATTATAATAGTGCGGCCCAATTTTTGCGCCAGCAGTGCGGTTTCAATGTATTCGCTGTCTTTAAAACCATTGCAGATAATGACAGCTTCGGGATTGTTCATCAATGCCAACACAACCAACAGCTCAGGTTTTGAACCGCATTCCAAACCCAGTTTGTGTTCTTTTCCAAATTTAACTAATTCTTGCACCAAATGTTTTTGCTGATTCACTTTGATGGGATAAACGCCGCAATAATTTCCTTTGTATCCATGGTCTTGAAAAGCTTTTTGGAAACAACCTTGGATCAATTCGATGCGCGAACGAATGATGTCAGGAAATCGAATCATAATCGGAACGCGAATCCCGCGGTCCAATAAATCTTGAGTCAGTTCATACAAATCTACCGATGCGCCATCTGGACCAGAAGGCGTGATTTGAATTCGTCCCGCAGGGTTCACATTAAAAAAACCACTGCCCCACATATTGATTCCATAAAGATCCGCACTTTTTTCTGGAGTCCAATTATTTACTTTTGCAGGAAAAACAGCCGAAGTTTTTTCGCTGTCGGGTTGTATTTCAATTTCCATTTCACGTCCTTCTTTTTTCCGTCAAAAAACTCATTAAAAAAACTATTACAGATTTTTAGCACTTATCATATTTAATATTTTTCCAGCCTTGTATATAATTTTTATTGCCGGTTTGCCGCCAAGAGCTTGGTTCACAGCGGAAATTTTCATCGCCAGGCCTACGGCATTGACTTCGGTTTCGGTCAAAGAAACCGAGATTTCTCCTCGTAATTTTCCATTTACCTGCACGCCCAAAGTAACCTGATCGGTTACAGCTTTCGATGCGTCTGCTTTGGGCCAAGTGGCCAGTGAAATAAATCCAGTCTCGTTAAGTTTTTTCCAAAGTTCTTCCGCCAAATGTGGGGCAAAGGGCATCAGCATCTGTGCCAAAGGAACAAGTGCCAGTTTAGATCTGCAGTTTTCTCGGGTCAGTTCATTCACCAAAATCATCAGCTGGCTGATGGCGGTATTGTGACTTAGCGATTCGATGTCGGCAGTGACTTTTAAAATTGTTTGATTCAGCACTCGGTCGACTTTTTCATTCAAGGCATCTGTATTCCAGTGGGCTTTGTCTTCTTCGTCGCAAGTCAGTCGCCAGATGCGTTCGAAAAATCTTTTGATGCCTTCGATGCCATTGGCCGACCAGGGTTTGTCTTTGTCCATGGGGCCTAAGAAACAAATAAAAGTTCGCAAAGCATCGGCGCCGTATTCTGTATGAATGTCGTCCAAATTCACAACATTGCCACGAGACTTCGACATTTTTTCGCCGTCAGCACCCAAAATCATTCCTTGGTGAGCCAACTTTTGAAAAGGTTCCGGCGTTGTGACCAAACCCAAATCAAACAAAAATTTATGCCAGAATCGCGCATACAATAAATGTCCCACCGTATGTTCGGGGCCACCGACATAAAGGTCTACCGGCATCCAATATTTTTGCTGTTCCATGGAGCAAAATTCTTGATCATTATTGGGATCGCAGTAACGCAAAAAATACCACGAAGATCCAGCTGAACCAGGCATCGTATCGGTTTCGCGCCAAGCTTTTTCGGCGCTGGCTGCGGAAGCATAGCGCACCCAATCCTGATTGCGGGCAAGAGGTGCTTCGCCTTTTTCCGAGGGTTCGTAGCTGACTACTTCGGGTAATACTACAGGCAATTCAGCCAGCGGAAGCATTTTGGTGCCTGATTTTTCAAAGTGCACGACTGGGAAAGGCTCGCCCCAATATCTTTGGCGGCTGAATAGCCAGTCGCGCAGTTTAAATACGATTTGTTTAGTTCCTAATTTCTTTTTTTCTAATTCTGCAATGACGCGCTCTTTGGCTTTTTCAACGATTAAGCCATTCAAAAATTCAGAGTTGATGATGTTACCTTCTCCGGACCAAGGTAAGGCGCCTTCGCCGCTGACAACGCGAACAATCGGCAACTGAAATTTTTCCGCAAATTCAAAGTCGCGTTCATCATGTCCAGGAACGGCCATGATTGCGCCGGTGCCGTAATCCATCAAAACACAATCTGCAATCCACACGGGAATTTTTTTATTATTTAAGGGATGCAAAACAAAACCACCAGTAAAGACTCCGGATTTTGTGGTGGCTGCCTTGCGATCTACTTCCAGTTTGCTGGCCGATGTTTTTTGATAATTTTCAACAATGGTTTTTTGTTCGGGTATAGTTAAATTGCTTACTAGGGGATGCTCGGGCGCTAAAACTACAAAGCTTGCTCCAAATAAAGTATCTGGTCTGGTCGTAAAGACCGTGATTTTATCTTTCAAGTTTTCCAACATGAAATCGACATTGGCACCCACTGATTTTCCAATCCAATTGCGCTGACCTTCTTTGGTGCGCTCGGGCCAATCCAGTAAATCCAAATCTTGCAACAATCGATCGGCATAATCGGTGATTTTCAGCATCCACTGTTTCATGGGTTGACGAATCACTGGATGACCGCCGCGCTCGCTTTTTCCGTCGACGACTTCTTCGTTGGCCAAAACTGTTTTCAAAGCAGGGCACCAATTGACGGGAACTTCTTTTTGATACGCTAAACCCTTTTCAAAAAGTTTGGTAAAAATAAACTGAGTCCATTTATAATATTTGGGATCGCAGGTGGAAACTTCGCGGTTCCAGTCAAAACTGTAACCGAAACTTTTTAGCTGGCGTTTGAAATTGGCAATGGCAGCTTCGGTGGTTTTCGCGGGGTGAACTCCGGTTTGAATGGCGTATTGTTCTGCCGGCAATCCAAAAGCATCAAAGCCCATGGGGTGTAAAACATTGAAACCTTGTGCGCGTTTCATCCGCGATAAAACTTCGCCGGGGGTGTATGAGGCCAAATGTCCAATATGCAAACCCGTGCCCGAAGGATAGGGAAACATATCCAGCGAATAAAACTTTGGTCGAGCTGAATTATTTTCGGCTTTGAAACACTGGGCTTTGTCCCATTCGGCCTGCCATTTTTTTTCAATTTCGGATGAAGAAAACATGAAATCAGACTAACCCTAAGACCTTGGTCAATTCAATATCAATGCAATTAAACCGATCAATAGAGTTGGATGAATCCATATTTAATGGTCGTCAGCAACGACGCCGACCGCAGACAACTGATCACAACGCCCCTTTGTTGGGAAGGCTGGAAAGTCGACGAGTCCTCATTCCCAGTTTTGCCCGGCGGCCGCGATCCGCAGGTGTTGATTTTGGATCCTGCGCCCGATATGTCGGTCACCGAACAAATCGCCGTTGTTCAAGCCGTCTTTCCAGAAACTGCTGTTTTGATTATCAGTGATAAAATTTCCACCGAAGCTGTGGTCGCAGCTTTAGATGCCGGGGCCAGAGATTATTTCCATTTTCCCTTTGTGCCCATGGAATTTTTGGCCCGAGTCAAAACCCATTTGCGCATTCAGGAACTGCAAGAAAAATTAAAAGTCGCCAATGACCAACTGCAAGTACTCGTCGATCGCGATGATCTGACGGGTTTGTTTAATATGCGGGGAATTTATCAGCGACTGC
>JBBQHD010000012.1:0-38260 GCA_038323665.1 Bdellovibrionales bacterium | reverse complement strand
AATTCTTGTGGCGTGTTTGCTTTGTTTATTCTTTTTTTGGAGTTTAGACCGTGTCAGTCGTTATTGGACTTAGAAAAACCTTCGGTGATTTCACCATCAGCGTGGACCATCTGGAAATTCCTGAAAAAGGAATTTGCATATTATCTGGCCCATCAGGAGCAGGGAAATCCAGCTTTCTAAGGATCTTAATAGGTTTAGAAAATGCAGATCAGGGCCAGTGGCTAAAAGATCAACAAAATCTTTTGAAATTGAAAATTTCCGATCGCAAGCTCGGTGTCGTGTTTCAAACCCCCGATGTGTTTGGTCACTTAAATCTGCAGCAGAATCTTTATTTCGCGGCACAGGCTCGCAAGCTGTCAGAAAAAATTTATTTGCCGCAAACTGAAGAACTTTTGCGCAGAGTTGAGCTGTGGAATTTACGAAACAAAAAGTCTGAGCTGCTTTCCGGCGGAGAAAAACAAAGACTGTGCCTGGTTCGAGCGATTATCGGTCAACCGCAGCTGCTGATTCTGGATGAACCCTTCAATCAGTTGGACGAAAAATCGCAGCACCTTTGCGAACTTGCCCTGGCCGAAGAAGCTTCGGTTAAGGACACTCCGATCCTTTTAGTTACCCATCAATCCTTACAAATGCTGGAAAATATTCATAAGCTTGTTCTTTTCGAACAAGGTAACATAAAATTTCAATCGACCCAAGTTGCCGAAATCCGTCATCATTTGCTAAACACATAGTTGTTTATTCAAAAATAATAAAAAATATCTAGACCAAGGTCTCAAGTTTCCTAGACCAAAGCCGAGAAGCTTATTGAACGTTGGAGCAGGTCTAAAAGAAACCTCCTTGGGATCTTCAAGCCCGAATCGACAAAGAACGAAAGCAGTCACTTTCGTTCTTTGAACTGATTCAAGCTCCTCAGAAAAAATTGTAACAAAATCCAGAGTTTCTTTAGGGAAATGGTGCGACGACTTATCGAAGTCTGGAATTAACAATAGGGGGACCTTATGGGCTTAAGAATATCAACCAACATGCCGTCGATTTCCGCGCAGAAAGTGTTGGGTGTCCAGCAAGAGCGGGCACAACATGCTTCACAAGCATTAGCTTCGGGAAACAGAATTGTTCGAGCCGGTGATGATGCCGCAGGTTTAGCAATTTCTGAAAACATTAAATCGCAAGTGCGCGGTATGACCGTTGCACGAACGAACTCATTCAACGCAGTCAGCGCTGTGCAAGTGTCTGAAGGTGGTTTGAACGAGATTTCAAACATATTAATTCGATTAAGAGAATTAGGAATCCAAGCAGCCTCTGATAACATCGGGGAACGCGAACGTGGATTCATAGATTTAGAAGCTCAAAATTTAACTCAAGAAGCAGACCGCATAGCAAAAACCACCATCTTTGGTGACAAGAAATTGCTGGATGGTTCTGGCGGCGAACAAACATTCCAAGTGGGTGTATTCGCTGGAAAAGAAAATAGAATTACATTTAACCTAAGTTCAGACGCTACGGGAAGTGCACTCGGTATCGACGGAATCTCTTTGCGAGATAAAGATGATGCCCGAGATGTCCTAAGCGTTGTGGATAAAGCTTTAGGAAAAGTTGGCGGTATGCGAGCAAACTTCGGGGCAATTCAAAACCGATTAGAAGCCACGACCAACAACTTGGATACGCAAATCGAGAACCTATCGGCTGCGAAATCCAGAATTGCCGACGCGGATATTGCCAAAGAATCTTCAGAACTAGCCAGCGCCCAAGTTTTACAAAGTGCTGCGGTTTCGGTTCTTGCGCAAGCCAATCAATATCCAGCAATGGCATTGAAACTGTTAGGCTAATTTAATATAGACCAAAATCTGAGTCGTCGCCCATACTACGACTCTTGAGCCCGCCTGGGAGGGGTTTTCCTTCCTGGGCATTTTTGGGTATGATTTTAAGATATGCAACTTGTGTGTTTTCCAACGAATCTTTCAGACCGCGAAACCTTCACCATCAGCTGTGAAATGAGTTTCAAAAAAAATATAATTTCTTTGGGCTACTTTCTGCAAGGCCCGACCCAGAATCTGCAGATGATTGCCGATCGTAACTTTTCTAAAAAATTAACGAATAACGATAAAAAAAACGAACTGTGGCTAAGCACCTGTTTCGAATTCTTTTTTCAAATCCCCGGATCTAAAGATTATTTCGAACTGAATCTGTCGGCCCTTGGTGCCTGGAATTTTTATCATCTGGATTCTTACCGCACCAATTTACAATCTTTGGATTTGGCTGTCCCCTTGGATTTTAAATTCAAACAAACTGGAAATAGTTTAAGCATTCTGTGCGATTTGACTTTGCCCGAACTGGCCATGGAAGAAAAAATAAAATTTGGCATGAACTGTGTTCTGCATCACCACGAGCATAAGACCTATTGGGCCTTTCGCCATTTAAAAGATAAGCCTGATTTCCACGATAGCAGTGTTTGGATTTTATCTTAAAGAAAAACGGAGAAGAAATGAAACTAGGAATTGAAAATTTAATCGACAACAGCGAACTTAGAAAACGTCTTAAAAATAAACGTTTGGGCTTGGTCGCACACCCTGCCTCGGTAACATCTTCGTTGATTCATTCCGCCATTGCATTGCCAGCAGCGGGAATTCCCATCGCCGCAGCTTTTGGTCCTCAACACGGCATCCGCGGCGAAAAGCAATACAATATGGAAGAAAATCAAGACGAAATGAAATCAGAATTTTCGTTCCCTGTCTGGAGTTTATACGGAAAGACGCGCAGGCCTTCGGAAGAGTCCTTGCGCGATTTAGATATAGTTTTGTTTGATCTGCAAGACGTCGGCACCAGAGTGTATACATTTCTAACCACCATGAAATATATGATGGAAGCCTGTGCGAAATTTAAAAAAGAATTGTGGATTTTAGATCGCCCCAATCCAGCAGGCCGCACGGTCGAAGGCACCATTTTAGAAAAAGACTTCGAAAGTTTTGTTGGCGCGGGTCCACTGCCGATGCGGCACGGATTAACTTTGGGCGAAGCAGCCCTGTGGATGCGCGATCATTTCAAATTGGATGTGCAATTAGAAGTGGTCAAAAATTTAGATTACTCGCCGAATAAAAAAGGCGAGTGGGGCTGGCCATCGGAAATGCCTTGGGTAAATCCAAGCCCCAGCGTTCCGAATTTATCCATGGTCCGCGCGTATCCTGGAACGGTAATGTTGGAAGGAACCTGGCTAAGCGAAGGCCGAGGAACCACGCATCCGCTAGAATTAGTAGGACATCCAGAATTTAAAACCAAAGATGTGATCAAAAAAATGCATCAGATCGCACCCGAATGGATGAAATCCTGCATCTTGCGCGAATGTTATTTCGAACCCACTTTCGATAAGCACGCAAAAAAACTTTGCGCAGGCTTTCAAATCCATTTAGATATACCTAGGTTTAATCCAGAAGAATTCAAACCTTACAGATTGATGGCGGCCTGTTTCAAAGCGGTCAAGCAGTTGCAACCAGATTTCGAATTATGGCGCGACTTCCACTACGAATACGAAAAAGATCGCCTGGCGATAGATCTTATTACCGGCAGCGAAATTTTACGCAAGTGGGTGGATGATCCGTCAGCAACACCGAGTGATCTAGAGAAATTACTTAATCAAGACGAATCCGCATGGGCCAAACAGTCGAAGTGGATCTATTAGGGTACGCCGTTCCCAATGGTAGCAATGGTGCATTATAAAATTTCTCTATGCTTGCGACTTGCTCGATCAATCGGTATTTCAAAAACTGGTCGCCGTAAGCCTAATTGTATTTTCTTTTTTGCTTCCTGGCCGTGTTCTTCATTCAGCCACATAATTTTTTTATCTAGGTTTTCCTTGAGGTATTCATCAGCAGCTGGAATGCATGATTTTGTAGTGCCAAGTAATACAGACAAGGTTGAATATTTATAATGCTCAACTTTTTCTTCCATTCCTGCTTCAACAGGATTTCGCAAAACATATTTATAAACTTGCAAATAATAACGATCGTCTTTGATAAGTGAAGCATGATAAGGTCCACCGTAGGTTTGATTAATTCGTTTCGACATTCTGGTAATTTCTCGACTGGATGACATCATAAGATAGTGCATAGCTGCGTTTAAATTCGCGTCTGGGGTTGTCGCAATCAAGTGAAAGTGATTGTCCATTAGAACAAAAGCATGAATTTTTAAATTATAAAATAGATAAGCCCCAAACAAATAATCTTCAAAAATTTTCCAGACCTCTTCGATCGGCAGTCGAAACCAATCCTTGTTAATGCATCTTGCGGTAATGTGGTAAGGCCATTCATCTGAAAATTCTCGTCTTGCTCTGGGCACATGTTCTGTGCAAGCAAGAAACATGACAGCCTTATAAAGAAAGAAATCGAAGATAGTGGGCGCCGTGTCCGATTCCCGCACGGACTGACGCAGCATTGCTACCATTGGGAACGGCGTACCTCTAGACGAGCCAACGGGCTAGGACTAGACAGACTCGCCCAACGTAAGACCTGGACTAACGTCTGCAAAAACACTTGATCAAAGTCCAATTTTCACAACCAAAGTCTAGTTCTAAACAGACTTCAGTCTAGTTTTGCTCGACGCGACTAAAGACTTCCCGGACCTCGCCGAAAGTTAAGGCATGCAAGACGAAGTTACAAAAAAACTTCTTACCAGAACTCGGATTGTGTGACTGCAAGCCGGTGCTTCGATGACAGGAAATTGTTTTGTGATGAAGTCTCCAACGTTCAAAACGGAGGGGTGCTTTCAGTAGGTTGAAAGTCCCTCCCATTAACTCTCTCAATAAAAATTGAGGGACACAGGAGGTTATCATGGGTCTCAGAATAGCAACAAACGTGTCGGCAATTTCGGCACAGCACTCGATGGCGACAAGCACTCGAGAATTATCTAAATCTATGGCGCAATTGTCGTCAGGATCGCGCATCACAAAATCAGGTGATGACGCCGCAGGATTGGCAATCAGTGAAAACTTAAAATCACAATTGCGCAGTTACTCGCAAGCCGGCCGAAACTTAAGCGATGGTATTTCCTTCGTGCAAGTTGCAGAAGGTGGTTTGAACGAAACTTCAAACATTTTAACTCGCATGCGAGAATTAGGTATCCAAGCTTCTTCCGACACTATTTCTGATAAAGAACGAGTGATGGTTAATAACGAAGTTCAACAATTAAAATCTGAGGTTGATCGCATTTCGCAAACTGTGAAATACGGAAACCAAGCACTGTTAAATGGAACAGGTGGAAAAGTTGAAATTCAAGCGGGCATTCAAAATGATCCGTCCAACGATCGAATTTCTTATGATGCTAGTAAAGCAAACGCAACAGCAAGCAATCTAGGTATTGATGATTTCGACTATAGTACTAAAGAAGGTGCGCAATCTGCACTTGGAACTTTAGATAAAGCTCAATCCAGTGTGAACGGATTCCGTGCCACTTTAGGAGCTTTGCAAAATAGATTCGAAGCATCTTTAAATAACAACGGAACTATGGTTGAAAACTTGTCAGCTGCAAACAGCCGAATCCGAGATGCAGACATTGCAGAATCGTCTTCGAATATGACCAAAAATAATATCTTATTGGCTGCTTCGAACGCAACTTTGGTTCAGGCTAATATGGTTCCAAATATGGCTTTGAAATTAATTGGTTAAATAAGTAATTGTTTATAGGATGTTTGGCCGGATGCTCCTGTCTGGCCTATACCAACCTGCCCAGAGGAGTTTTTTCCTCTGGGGTATTTGGTCGAGATTAAGGAAATAGAAAATTCATCCGATTCAGTAATAGGATGAATATACGAAATCTTGGAGGCGCAGTTCCTCCGAATCAGGTTAGAGCTCCGGATCGCCTCGAACGAGGAATCAAAGCGGATACTTCGCATGACCGCGATGCCAACGGACAACAAGGCTTCGATGGCGAAAAAAAACAACAAAAGCCCCCCATGTCCGAAGAGCAAATCCAAGAAGCTCTTAATCATTTACAAGAACTTCCAGCAAGCAAAGAACATAAGTGGACCGTCGAAGCCGCGATGGAAGACGATAAAAAATATGTTTTAGTAAAAGACAATATGGGAAACATCATCCGCAAAATTCCCGAAATCGAACTATGGTCCCTGCCCATCGACGGCAAAGATCCCAAGGGCCAGTTACTTAAAAAAGTCGCCTAAGCTACTTTCATTTTCAGTTTTGGTTTAATAATATTCAAAAGCTGCATCAATTTGTCGATGGTAAAGCGCTCATGATGGTAATGGGTGATTTCGCTGACTCTGGATTCAGCAACTCCGAGAATCTTTGCAAGTTCCCTTTGCGAAATCTGCTCATTCAGACAGTAACGAACAAAGTGCGAGCACAGCTCTTGTTTCGTTTGATCAACTGGACTAGCGTTATGAGGTAAAACTTTTGAAGGTTTCGATCTCGATAGTCGTTTTTCAACTTCTTTCCATTCTTTTTCAGTTGGCCATCCAGTGGGAGAAGTTTTAGATGTTCTTATTTTTTTAACGGCAGTTTTCATATCGATCTCCTGTGCGCATTGCGAACACCTAAATAATTTTTATCCGGCGGGATTATCCAAATCAAGCGATAGGGCTTGGCCTGACATTCAACATTAGTAGCGAAAAACTGAAAACCATCTTGGCGGATTTCTTGAGGAACAAAAGTTTTAAAATTCAATTGGCTCAGTAACTCCAAGATTAGTTTATCATTGATTGATTCTCTATGTTTTAATTCGTAGTGAGAATCGATCCAAATTTCCGTAAACCACATATCATTTACAAACACTCTGGACTCATAGATTCGAAACATCCTGCACAACCTTGCCACAACTTACCAAATTTGGGAAGTAATTTATAACTGATATTCTTCTTTGCAAATTCAACATTCGCTCTGTCTCAAATACATCAGGTGATGAGATCCAGCTTTCGTATATCGCTCCGAATGCCGGCCAAGGACCTCCGCCCAAGGCCTAGATCTGCATAAATAAGCTAGTCACTTGTCGATGCCATTTGTTTGACTCACACATTTTTCATCAGCACTCGCATAATTAAGAAATGGCAAGCGTAAGAATTTCTACAGGAGCTTCTGGATTGCCGCCCGATATAGTCGAACAGATTATGAAGGCGGAACGCGAGCCTTTGAAACAAATCGATGTCAAAAAAACTAAACAAGAAGAAATGTTGAAACTGGTAACGGAATTGGAAACCAAAGTAAACGACATCACCAAGAACTTGGGTGAAGTTGTCGGTTCAAAAGGTTTTATGGATTCCAAATTGATCAGTGGTGATCCGCAAATTGTGGATGGAAGCGTGGATCCATCCGAAGCATCAACGGGTGAATACACTTTGGAAGTGGACCAGCTTGCACACAAACCCGGTGCGATTACAAATGGATTTCCTGATCGCAATGAAACACAGATAGGTATTGGTTATATTAAATTTGAAACTCCTGAAGGAACAAAAGAAGTTTATATTAATGGAAAACACAATACGTTGGATACCATTGCCGCTCAAATTACCGGTTCTGAAACAGGGCTGCGCGCAATGGTTGTCGAAGATCGTCATGACAAAGAGGCTCCGTTCAAATTATTGGTGACGGGTCTTGCTACCGGGGACGATAATGAAATTAAATTTCCAGTTGTTTATATGTTGGATGGTGATCAGGATTTCTTTTTTGATCGAGCCAAGCCAGCACAGAACGCGAAAATTAAATTAGATGGGTTCGAACTAGAACTGGCAGGCAATGTCGTCAAAGACTTAATTCCCGGTGTGACTTTGGATTTAAAACAGCCGGCACCTGGTCGAGAAGTTCGAGTCACGATCAAAGAAAATGCTGAAGTTATAACTGGCAAAGTTAAATCCTTTGTGGATTCTTACAATGCAGCACTGGCCTTTATTCAAAATCAGCATAAACTGACCAAGGGTGCCAACGGAAAAGATGCACTGGGGCCCTTAGGCGGAGATTCCCTTTTAAGATCCGTAGAAAATAAATTACAAAGAATTATTCAAAATCCGCAGCTGGGGGCTGGGTCGCCGATTCGCCAGCTGAATCAACTAGGGATTGAATTTAATCGAAATGGAACTTTGAATTTCAATGCAGATAAATTTACCAAACAATTGAATACCAATCCGCAAGCAGTCGCGATGTATCTGCGTGGGGATGGAATAAAATCAGGATTCGTCCCGACCTTGAAACGAGAACTTGGATATTTGACACAGGGAAATTACGGACCATTAGCAAATCGTAAAAAAGGCATTTCAGATAAAATTGAAAATTTTAATAAGCAAGTCGAACGCAAAGAAAAACAGCTGGAAAAACGCGAAGATACTTTGCGCAGGCAGTTCGCAGATCTAGATGCAAAAATGAGCAAGATACAAGGCCAAGGGGCAGCAGTAGCAGGAATCGCAAACTTAGGGAAAGTGTAAGGGGTAAATTGAAATGAAGAAATCATTTCAGAAGTACAAGAATACTTCTGTAACGAGTGCCAGCAGGGAAAAAATTCTTTTGATGATGTATGAAGCAGCCATCAAATTTACCAAACTTGCGGCCAAGGCTTGTGATGAAAAGAAAATTGCCGATAAGGGAATCAATGCCGGTCGAGCTTACGATATTGTGATGGAGTTAAACAATACTCTGGACCACAAGATCGGTGGCGATATCGCTATGAATCTGGAACAGCTTTATATTTACGTCATGGAAGAATACACAAAAGGAAACATCACCTGCAAATCAGAACATTTTTTAAATGCTCTTAAAATTTTAGAAAATCTTTATCAGGGTTGGCTGGGTGCTGTGGAAAAAATTAAAAAAGAATCTGAATCACAAGGAGGCGTCTGATGGATTTTTTAAGCTTAATAAAAGAAAAAAATCATTTTCTAGATAAATTTTTCGAACTAACCTTGGAAAAAGCTCCGGCATTTAAGGATGGCGATTTTCAAGAATTAGAGTATTTCTATAAGAACCGAGAAAATATTTTGATTATTGTGGAAGAACTCGACCAACGCATCAATGAAGCTGGGGCTGGTCAGCATTTTTCTGAAGAAACAGAAAAAGCTATTCAGATTGAAATCGCCCACCGTGATTATGTTGTTAAAAAGATTTTACACAGTGATATCGAAATCCTGTCCTGCCTGGATCAAGAAAAAAGCAATATCCTTAAAGAACTGCAGGGTTTGAAAAAAAATCGCAAAGCTTTTTCAGGATATAAGCTGAAATCACACCGTCTAATTTTAGACGAAGAAGCATAGTCGTCAAAATTTCAACGCACGGAAAGCCCTCTGCTGCAAAGTAGGGGGTCAAATCGGATGGCACCGTCCTTGCTTTTATAAATTCTTAGAATCGTAAAGTTTCGACTCGGACATTTGTCGAGTCAAAATTTAGCTTTTTAAGGAGCAACAGTGGAAATTGAATTTCAGCACGAGCAACAAGAACCCGCAAATTTTGTTAGCGACATACAGATCTGCAATGAAAAAATAAGCAGCCGTGATTATACTTTGATTGCGAACATGAAAACTTTGTTCGAACATGGTGAAAAGAATTTGGCCCTGGGCATTTTGCAAAAACTTTCGCAAAGTATGGATGCAAAGGCATTGCAAATGGCCTGTGCAATTCTAGATAAAAACCTTTGCTATAAAGAATCCCTAATTTTAAGAAAACAAATTGTTCAGATTGCCCCTGAATTTTTAAATTTCTTTCATCTGGCGCGAACAGCAGAACTGAGCGAGGACTCTGCTCTTGCTCAGCAAAATTATTACGAAGCTCTTGCTTTGGCTGTCGAAGACAGTCAGGAAGTTTTTGATGCTTACAAAAATTTAGGAAATATTATTTTAAGGCAAGGCGATTTCGAAGCAGCCGAAGAACTTTACAATAAAGCATTTTGTATTTATTCAAAGTCAGATGTTTTACATATCAATCTGGGAACACTGCATTTGCAAAAAGATAATATTGAAAAGGCATTGGACTGTTACAAACTGGCAGTTTCGTTCAATCCGAAAAATGAAAAAGCTTGGTTGGGTTTGGCGATGCTTTACAACGACTTCGGAGATTTTGATTTGGCTTGGGGAAATTTAATTCAAGCCATAGACCTTTATCCAGGTGAACGCACGGCGATTTTACTTTTGGCCAGATGGAGCCTGCGCGACCAAACCCCTGACAGGGGCCTTGGTCGCGTCATTGATTGGGCCTGCGACCATCCCGAAGACCAGGAAATCTGTCTACTGCTTGTGCATTTGTTTTGCGCTAAACAAGATTGGTTTAAGGCCGAGATGGAACTGATCCGGCTGTTAAATTCAAACCCACTGTTTGCGGCGGGTTGGATTTTATTTGAAGAAATAAAAGAGGTTCAAAGTGACGGTTCTGGAATTGAAAGAGCTTTTGAGGAAGTCGCAGCTGGATAGCAATATCGACTTCAAAGACAAAGATTTTGATTTAAAAAAAGCCTTTGAAGAATTTTTGAAAGAGCAGGTTCAAAGTGAAGATTCTGATCATACAATTAGCACGGATCGGTGATCTTCTTTTAGTAGTCCCCATTATTCGTGGATTGCAAAAAAAGTATCCCGGTTCAGAGATTTCTGTTTTATGCAGAAAAAGTTTTCAAGAAGCAATGATGATTGTTTTGCCAGAAATCAAAGTTCTGACGTTGGATTCCGGGCAAATCATCAGGACGGTATCTGAAAGAGACTATCACAGTTCCTTCGAGTTGTTTAAATCTGAAGTCAGCAAAATGTCGGAAGTAAAATTCGATTTAATTGCCAATTTAAGTTATTCCCCCCTGTCCAGTTGGCTGACACATTACTTTGCTGAAACAAGCATATGCTCTGCTGTAAATGTTTTTGGTTATACTCGTCACGAAGATGGCAGTTTTAACCCCAACGATCCTTGGAGCAGTTACTGGTTTGCTCAAGTTGGCATTCATAAAAACAATCGTTTGCACATCATTTCAATTTGGGAACAAATGCTCGGCATCGAAGCCATCATTGATGTCAAAGCTACAGCAAGAAAAAATAAAATTGCCATTCACATTGGGGCTAGTAAATCCAGCAAGACTTTGGATTCCTGGCAGTGGTCGCAAATTATTGATGAACTGCACGATCGATTTCCGTCCGTTCATTGGATTTTACTGGGCAATCAAACTGAAAAAGAAAAATCCAATGAAATAGAAAAACGCCTTATGGGCACAAAGCTAGAAAATCTAGTCGGCGCAACCAATTGGCAGGATCTGCAAAAACTATTCTCTGAACTTTCTCTGGTCATTGCAGCGGACAGCGCACTGATTCACTTTGCCAGATTATTTCAAACTCCGGTGTTTAATATCTCGTTGCAAAAAGAAGCCAATTTTTGGGAGACAGGCCCGCAGGGGAATGCTCAGTTTTGGATTTCAGTTTGGAAAGATCAGGGCAGCATTAATTTAAGCGCTGTGATATCTCAGATCAACAGTATATTGATGAATACCACTGCAGATAACGAAGTATTTATTTCCGAACAGGAAAATGATTTTTGCTGGAAATTAATCGAAGCCATTTATTTTGGAGCAGATTTTCCGATGTGCGGGGATTTAGAATTCATTTCTTATATCCAGCATTTTGCAGAATTCAATAGCATTATCTTGCAAAATCTATCGGCCAAGGGCGGTGATCAAAGACTGTTGCATCAAGGAATTGATCGGTGCAACGAGATGATGGATGGTCTGGGCAGAAAAAATCCTGGGGTCAAAGTATATTATGATTATTTATGCGGGGAACGGGCCTGCATTCCCCCAGGGAATCAAGATCAAATTAAACAAAAAATGTTAGAAATTCATTCGCATTTAAAATCCATTATCAATCCCTATATCATCACCAGAAACGAGCAGGTTAATGAAGCGGTTTAAAGTTGCGGGGGATGTTCTTCGTCAGCAGTATCCCGAAGCGACTAAGCTTGAAAAAATTTTTTTTGATATCGAGCGCGAGCTAGATCAAAAGAAAATGGTGGTGTGTCAGTTTATTTTAAATGGCAAGCCCGTCGAAGAAGATGACGAGGCCTTGGTCTCGCAGCAATTTATCGAAAAAATTCACACGTTGGAATTTCTGTGTCAGCAAACGGAAAGTTTAATTTTTGAAATCGTCAGCAGTTGGCGTGATGCACTTCCGGAACTGTATAATTATTTGCAATCCACGGACCCTGCAAAAGTAGACGAAGACGGCGCCGCACAACTTAGTGAAAACTACGAAATGTTTATGGATAGCATGGTCTCTTTACGCAAATTCTTGGGGAACAAGGTCAGTGCAGGTTTTGTTCAGTGGGCATCGTTAGAGCATCAGTCGCTGGAAACTCAAAAAAAGCTAGAGACTTTGTTTTTGCAAAAGAAATTTTATGAACAATTGATCACTGCTCGAACGGAAATCATGCCACAGCTCAACGAGTGGGAAAAAATTTTAAAAGTGGTATCGGCTCTGCAAAATCAGGCAAGCCATGGCCCGGTTGCGCCGATTCGGCGAAAACTTTCGCACTGATTGATTGACCCTATTTCGCAGTAATGAGATTAAAATTCGATGCGAGTCATTTCGGGTCTTTACCGTGGTCATCATTTAAAATCTTTTTCAGCAGATCATATTCGTCCAACAATGGACCGGGTTAAGGAAAGTCTATTTAATATTTTGCAAAACGATGTTGAAGACGCCGTCGTCGCAGATTTATTTTGTGGAACGGGCAGTTTGGGCATCGAAGCCCTTAGCCGCGGCGCCAAGCATGTTACATTCGTCGATCTGCATCCAAAGTCTTTGCAGATCACAACAGAAAATCTTAAGCTTCTGAAAATTCCAGAAAGTTCTTATAAAATCGTAAAAAAAGATGTTTTTCGTTGGTTTGCCGCCTCGGTTCCCAATGAATTTAGCATTGTGTTTGCCGACCCGCCCTTTACCGAGAAATGGGCAGATAAAATATTGCAAACCGTCGAACAAACCCAATTTTTGCAGGATAACTGCGTTTTTATTATCGAAGCCATTAAGCAGGAAAAACTGGAAAAGATTTACGGCTCGATTTTTTGTGAGGATCTGCGGGATTTTGGTGATAAATCACTTTCCTTCTTTCGGAAAAAAGCTGATAACGATAGTGCATGAAACGCGCAGTTTTTCCGGGAAGTTTTGATCCCCTTACCAATGGTCATCTGGACATAATATTACGTGCCGTCGATTTATTTGATGAGCTAACAATTTTGGTTGCGGTATCGTCACAAAAAAACAATTTATTTTCAGCAGACGAACGTGTCGGCTTGATTAAAAGTTCTTTGCCAGAAAATAAAAAAATTAAAATTGAATCTTGGTCGGGGCTTATTGTCGATTATATGGCAAAACAGGATATTAAAATTATCCTTCGATCAGTCAGGGGCTCTTCCGATTTTGAGTATGAACAAAACATGGCAAAAATGAATCAGCATTTGTCAGAACAAATTGAAACGGTATTTTTATTAGCTAGTGATGAGTTTAATTTTGTTAGCTCAAGTCTGGTAAAAGAAGTGGCTGCACTGAACGGAGACATTGCAAAATTAGTTCCTGACGAGGTCGGCAAAGCGTTGAAATTAAAATTAAGTAAATAGTTCGCAATAGTTTTTTTTCAATAACAAGTAATTATAAAAAGGGGATTTTTGAATGTTGTCAGACAAAGCCAAAAACATAAAAGCTTCTCCGACTCTGGCCTTAGTGGCACAAGCAAAAGAATTGCAAGCAAAGGGTTTCGATGTGATTTCGCTGACGGTGGGTGAACCCGATTGGCCAACCTATGAAATTCCCCGCAAGGCTGGCATTCAGGCGATCGAGCAAGGTTTTACAAAATACACTGCCGCTTCTGGAATTATAGAATTGCGGCAAGCGCTAGCGAAAAAATTCACGAATGAAACTGGGGTTGAATATCAGGCGAATCAAGTGACGGTTGGACCAGGTGCCAAGTTTGTGATTTTTTCTGCTTTGCAAATGATCTGCAATCCGGGTGACGAAGTTATTTTGAATTCTCCTTATTGGGTCAGTTATCCAACGATGATTGAATTGGCCGATGGAAAACCTGTGATCGTGGATTGCGATGCAAAATCTGATTTCAAAATTACTCCCGATCAATTGCGCAGGGCGATCACGCCAAAAACAAAAGGTTTTTTATTTTGTTCGCCCTCCAATCCAACGGGATTGATGTATTCCAAAAGTGAACTGAAAGAACTGGCCAAGGTTTTTTTAGAAAATCCGCAAATCGTAATTTTGTCGGATGATATGTATAATCGTTTGGTTTTTGATGGCTCAAAAGTCGCTCCGCATATCTTGCATGTCGAGCCATCGCTGGCGGATCGCACTGTGGTTATCAATGGTGGGTCCAAAGCCTATTCGATGACGGGTTGGAGAATCGGCTGGGCAGCAGGTCCAAAAAATTTAATTCAAGCAATGGGTGATTACCAATCGCAGACAACGGGTTGTCCATCCAGCATCGCGCAAAAAGCAGCACTGGCGGCGGTGCAAAACTGCGAACCACAAGTGACGGAATCCGTAGAGCTTTTGAAACGACGACGAACTTTGTGTCTAGATTTATTAAAAGAAATTCCCTTATTAAAAGTTAATCCGCCAGACGGAGCAATCTATTTATGGGTGGATGTAAGTGCAGCGCGTGGAAAAAAATTCCAAGGCCGAGAAATCAAAGACGACCGCGATATCAGCGATATTCTGCTGAACAAATTCTGGGTTGCAACAGTCCCTGGATTTGAATCCGGAACCCCAGGATATATGCGCCTAAGTTTCGCAGTGGAAGAAAAACGCTTTGCCGAAGCGGCGCAAAGAATGAAAAAATTCTTTGCCGAGTTGGTTTAGGTTTTGGGTATGAAAAACATTAAAAAAATTCTAGCTCCAGTTTATGGTGATCAGGATTTGGCGGCTCATCCATTTTTTTTGGGTGGATATATCAACTTTGGATATTGGGATGGAATTCCGATTTCTGGAAAAATTTCGATAAAAAATAGAATTAAAGCTTCGCAAGTCTTGTATCAGCAGTTATTGGATTTACTTGAACTTAGCAAAGAGGATCGAGTGGTTGAAATTGCCTGCGGACATGGTCTTGGCAGTGTGATGACAGTAAATAAGTTTCAAGTAAAAAAGATGGTTGGCGTGGACATCACACCGGAACAGATCCAGCGAGCAAGAAAAAATCATCAAAAACTAATCGGATTATCATCAAGACTATCGTTTCAAGTGGGGCAGGCTGATCGCACAGGATTAAAATCCAAAGCATTTACTAAGATGTTTTCCTTAGAAGCTGCCCAGCATTTTCCATCCATAGAAAATTTCTTAAAAGAAGCCAAGCGTATTTTGAAAAAAGGCGGGCGCCTTGGTATTTGCACATTCTTTCCAGAAACTCGTCGGTCTTTGCAAGATATGAAAAAATTGGTTCCACAGTTAGATCAAAAAATGCATCCAATGTTGCCAATTGATGAAGTTTTGCAATTAGCAATTCGTCTAAAATTTAAAGTGATTCGACTTGAACGAATTGGTCAGCAAGTCTTTCCTGGTTTTGATCAATGGATAAAACATTCAGGGCAAAAAGAAGAATGGGGCCATGTTTGGTTAAAAGCCTATCAGCACGGCCTGATGGATTATTTTAATTTAATTTTGGAAGTATAATTTTAACACTTCATCAGTTGCGCGCGCGATTGTGTTTACCACAAAGCAGACGCAAATTTTCTACTGAGTGATCGCCCAGATGTCGGAATGGATGGATGTGATCGAGTTGGACTTGGTATTTGGACCCGCATTTCCTCTTAGATTTTGAATCAAAAAACTGACAGCAGCCCTGATCGCGTTTCCAAATCAAATTTTTGACGGCAGTGGGAATATGGCGCGATCGTTCTTCAACATTACTGCGTGCTATCGCAGGGTCGGTATCATCAGTTCCTGCGTCGGTAATGCTTGGCCTAAAATCGATTTGAGTTTTCTTTGCAGGTTTATTCGGATCCAACTGTCGATGCAGTTTTTCAATCATGACTGTAAAAAACTGAGCTTGGGTCATATCAGGATTTTGGTGCGACATCCAAAGTTTCAGTTCATCAGCCTTGGCTTTGGTTTCAGTATCAATGACAAAGCGAAGTTCGATCAGATTTTCAGACAGCATTTTTTCTTGTTCTTTCGATTTTAGGCAAAGCTCTGGTGCAATTCTAAATAATTCCCTTTCAGCTTCCCGCGATGATTTATTTTCCAAATTTTTGTAAAGCTCGGCTTTCTCTTTCAAAGAAATTTTCTGCCTTTGATCATTGGCTTTTTTGCGTAAGAAAGTCTGACCTTGGGATACAACTGATAAACTTAAACGACCATCTGCAATTTTTTCTTTTAATTCAGGCATTTCGGAAATCGCGCGGGCTGCTTGAATTCTTCGCATAGCTGAAGTGGGTTCGTAGCCTAAATCTTTAGTAACAAAATCGAAAATCGATCCAAAGCCAAAATCAAGATACACTTTTCTTCGGTCAATTTCTGCAATCAGTTCGATAACTTGCAAAGTCAGACTTTGTTCGGTTTTGGCAGCAAATCTGATTTGTTCCAGAAGTGCATGCTTATCTAGAGATTTTATGGACTGACTGCAGCTGCGGATTTCGTGGGATTTAATATTTGCGGAAGATCTTTCTTCTAATCTTTCCTGCCAATATTCAAATTTAACCTCATTTGAATAGTCATATTTTCCCAACATAAATTCTCATTTCTACTTCCAGTTATGAAGTAGAAAATACTTAACACAGGTTTTTAAAATACAATTTCAGGGATTTCCAAAAATCAAAATGCAGAAAATAAATCCTCTTTAAAGCGCGCAAATTGGTCGATTGCCAGCAGATCAATTCAAATTCCACAAAAACGAATTCCCGCAAAAAATAAAACTAAACCAGACCCATTTAAGAATAACAAAAGTTCGTCAAATTATATTTTATTTTAACGCGACAGCGTGAGTTTTAATTTCCTGATTTTTTTGAAAATGAAACAATAGGTTTTATTTCCGCCGTCGGTAACGCTCTGATTTTAATCGAGTTGAGGTTTATTTTTAAAATCCGTGGTTGGTGAGCAGGTCCCACAAATTTTAATAATGTGTATACTTAATTAAAATTTTATTTGTAGTTTATACTTATCGGAGGTCGAACAGTTATGAAAAAGAAATCTATCGAATTATCAGCGCGCTAATTGCGAGCAAAAGTGAAAGATTCCGAAGTTTTCATCCGAAAAGCTTAAAAAGTTTAAGCGGACTAAGTTTTTCACAAAACCTCCTAGACCGAAGTCCATAACCAAGCACGCAATCCTTGGGCAATAAACCAGATCTCGTTTAACATTTAACCAGCAGAGCCCCGACTTCACTCTTATTACAGGGAGTTTCATGAGTTTTTGGATTTTATTTCAAGTTATCTTTTTTGTGCTGATCTTTGCTTGCTTGGCCTATTACTGGATGAAATTGCATATGCCGGTCAAAGACGATCCGCGATTAAGTCGGGGATTGCAACTGCTGCAAAGTAAAATTGCGGTCTTGGAAGATCTTTCTGATCGCACCGATGAACAGGTTCGCAGTCTGCAAAATCTTTTGGAAAAACGCTGTGTGGAAATGAAAAAACTTTTGGTCGAAGCCGAAGACACATTGGCCCGCATCGATGAATCGCGCAGAAAATCTTTGGAAATTGCCGAAGTGTTCGAAGAAACCATTCCCCATCAAAAAATTCTGGAACGACAAAATTTAAAAAAATACGTTCAAGCTGCTCGCCTTGCCAATCAAGGAGTCAGTCCCGAAGAAATCGCGCAAAGTGTTGATCTGACTCGCGGGGAAATCGAAATGATTTCCCATGTGCACAAAGATCAACTGCAGTTTTCCGAAGAGGATCTACCAGGTTGGGTCGAAGATTCCAGACCGGCGATTGGTATCAATCATTCCGATGCAGCGAAACAATCTGAAACCCTTAATTCGCAGAATACGTATCAACAGACCCAAGACATCGCAAAAATTGAATTTGAAAAATTGGGCGAAGAATTTAAAAAAGCCTTGGCCAGCGACGATATGTCGACCGTTGCAAAAAATATCCGTCGTTTAGAATTTCCTCGGGTTTAGTAAAATTACTTCGCACTTTCGCGAATAAATCTTAAAAAATAAAATCGCACCATTGATTCCAACCGAATTGGTTGGTTTTGAAAAGTCCAACTGACATCTTGAAAGGCGCCCCATTTGGCTTCCAGCATTTGTTCTGCCATCAATTCTGTGCCTTGATTGGCGGATTCGCCGGTTTGTGGAACCCATTGCGATCCCATAAACTGAAACTTCGCCGTAATTTGCCCTGGCGCTTTTAAAGAAAAAATCATTTTAAAACCATTTCGAAACAGCATGAAGTCCCCATGCGTGCGGGCGATTCCATAAACTTTCACTCGGCCTAAGGGGGATTTTTTCAATTCATTGTATGCGGTTGCAAAATCAATGAACTCGGTTTTCATTTGCAAAAGAAATTGCAAAGTTTCCCGGGCCATTGCTCGATCCAAGTCCTGACCGATTGAAATATCAACCAATCCGGAATCTTCCATTTGCTCTTCAGCTTTTGCTAGATCTTTTAACCACTGGATCTTTTCTACCATAGTTCATTGTCTTTATGGGAAATTCGCCAGGTCAAGAGAGATCACATAATTCGGTCGTGATCCCGCATAACTGGTCTGCGGAAAATAAACTCCCAAAAATAAATCTGCTGGCAAAATATAACCTAGACCAACATCGAGGTGGATTTCAAACCCTGGGGTTACAAATGTTCGATCCATTCCGACATTCACATAGGCTTTTTGATCGGCATCGTAAACCAATCCCTCGGTTTGCAAAGCATCGGCAAACACAAGTCCCCATATTCGCTTCGCATAAAACGGAGTCGTGCCAGCGCCTCGGTATAAATCCAAAATCGGGAATCGATACTCGCCGTTTGCATTCGCCATCGTCTTACCAATAAATCCACTGACACCATAACCGCGCATCAGGAAATTATTTGGGCGCTGACTGGTGCGAAATGGTTCCGAGGCAACACCCAAGGTCGCATCGATGGGTTGAGGAGTATAAAAGGCTTTGCCAAACAAAGCGAAGGCGTGATGTTCCGGTAAAAAATCGAAATGCTGAAACAAAGATCCATAGAAAAAAGTCGACTGATAACTGGACGGATCTTGATTCATATAATATTGCGAAAACCCCAAGGCGGCAGAAACGCCTTCTTCAGGTGAAATCTGCGACAAACCTTTTCTAACTGTTGAGGCCGACAACAAAATCGTGGGACCGCCTCGGCGTGTGGTTAAAGAATTTGTTTTGGTGGTTAGATACCGATATTCCAATTGCACAAAGGGATAGGGTTTCCAGAATGGTTCGACCAATTCTTGCGAATAGATATTGTCGAAATTCCCAAGATAACTTGCGTCTCGTTGAAAATTCGCACCAAAAGGTTGTTTCCACTGGGCATTGGTATAATTCGCAAACAAAGAATAATCTTTTAAACCGAAATCATATTGATAAGACAAAACATAACTGTGGTGATTCAAAGGATCTGTTCCCGAAGTAGCCGCCGACAGCACCACCGAACTATTGTAAAGCGAAGCACCAATAAACGGCAGCCAATAGCGCGGCAATAAATACCGGTGCGCCTGATAATCGCTTTGATCTGGAATAATATGAACTTCCTTGGGATTTGCATGGGCCGGATAACGATCCGCCAACAATCCTTTCACTTCAGGAAGTTTTTTATTTGTAAACAAATCCGAATTTTTTACCTCATGCAGTTTTGGACCATCTTCGTTCATCGCAATTAAAAATAAATTGTGAGTAATCGGATCTTCGTCAGATTTAAAGGTTCCAGAAAGCAAATGGGTCAAAGGCTGTGCAGTTTTAAAATCTTTGGAAAGATAAATATTCGGCACACCACTTTTTAAGGATGTAAAATAAAGCTGTTGCCTAGAAATTCTGGGAAAACGCACAGGTTTAAAATCCTGCAAGACGGGTTTTAAGGTTTTATCATTCAATGAATAAATATAAAAACCCTCATCACCGCCCAGTTTTCTTAAAGTAAATAAAATCTCGTGATCGTTCACAGGAACGGGGTTGGAAATACGCTCTTGATATTCACTGAGCCAAAGTCTTTCCACATTTAGATAAGGAAATTTTTGCGGATTGTTTTCCACACGGCCCAAGAAAGTTTTCCCTGGTTCCAGACCCACAAAATAAATCCATTTTCCATCGGCAGTCACCGAGGCTTCGCGCGCCCGCGCATTGCGAGTGATGGCAACCGGTTTTTCCGTGGCAAAGTTCCATTTATACAGATCTGAAAAAACATCTTTGTTCCAAGAAAACCAATCGGCCAATGCGAATCTGGGGCGACGGATCTGATCGAAAATAAGCGCATCTTCGTTGGGAAACCAATTAACGTCACTGATCGTGCCTCGGGCGCGCCTTACAGTATTAAGACTGGGGATTTTTTCTTGGCTTCCGGAATCTGCTGCCAGCAAATCTTTGCGATCGTAAATTTTAATTTCTCGGCTGCCTAAATCAGAAGTTTTAATAACGGCAATTTTATTACCATCAGAAGAAAAACGAATGTCCCAATCGGCCAAATTTTTGAAAACCTTGCGAAGGGGCGTGGGGTTCTGCATTTTCAAAATATCTAACTGCGCTTGAACTTTTGCCTCGACTCGTCGAAGGGCTTTGATGTAGTAACTTTCGTAAAACTCGCCCAAATAATTTTCCGCGGCGGCATTGATAAAATAAGGGAACTGCGCGCCATGTTCAGAGTGTAATTTTGCAATGATGCTGGGGGATTTTTCAGCCACTGCATCACTCCAAAACAAGGAACCGAATAAATAAGGCCGCTGTCCTTCGGGCCATGACGGCAAAAATTCATTGATGTCGGCGATGGTAAATTTCTGCAAAGATCCAGAACTGACCAATGCGCGCAGTATCACATCTTGTTGCGAAGACCGCAGGCGCCCACCATTGGCAACCAAAGTTTCCATTTCGACCGCAATGCCTTCTTTCCACCAGCGGGGCAAAAGTAAATTGGGCGAAATAATGGTTCCAAAAATACTTTCAAGACTTGCGGCAGGGCCTTCGACGGTTTCGAAGGTATGAATATGAGTGTATTCATGGGTCAGTAATTCCAAAAACCAGTCATCGTATTCGGCAATACTGTCCATCGAACCGGGCAAAACGGGCTCGATCTCAATCATAGGATAGGGAACTCTGCCCGCAGCGCCGTTGGTTTGGTCGCTTTTGTTTTTAATCACAACGATGGTTTTCTTGGGTTGTGATTTGAAATAGGGGGTCAGAAATTTATGGGCAGTTTCTAATTTTTGAGCATAAATCTGCCCAATTTCCAGGTAATTTTCGGTGGTAATCACCTCAAAATGTTCGGTTGTCAGTGTTACCGGCTTATCGCCTGCCCAAGAAATCATTAAACTCAATAAAAATATTTTCATTTCTGTAGTTTCGCTTGGAAAGCGTCGCAACATCAAAGCGATTTGACAAGAAGCGCTCTGCGCTAAACACTAGTCCTGAACAATTGACTTGCTTAGGAGGCACTCATGCAAATTTATTCCAACAAACCATTCACAAAAATCTTTATCGGTATGGCAGCACTTGCTTTAATCGCCGGTTGTAAAAGTAAACCCAAGGTTGACGACAACAACTCGGCAGTTACTGCACCGGTAAATTCAGAAGCAGTAGTGGATTCGACTCCGCTCAGTTTCGATGTTGCAGGATCTGATTCAGGTAAAATCGATGGACTTGTCACTGTGAATTTTGAATACGATAAATCGCAGTTAAATTCAGATGCGAAAAAGAAACTTCAAGACAATGCGAACTGGTTGAAGAAAAACAGCAAAACCAAAATCCAAATCGAAGGACATTGCGATGCCCGCGGATCTTTGGAGTACAATATGGCTTTGGGCGAACGCCGTGCTAACGCGGTCAAAGCATATATGACCGGTCTTGGAATTCCCGGTTCACGATTGAAAACAATCAGTTTAGGTAAAGACAAACCTCTTGTTCAAGGTGACAGCGAAGATGCTTACCGCCAAAACCGAAGAGCCAACTTTGTTCCACTTCAATAAGTTGATTCGTTTTTATATTTTAAGATTAAGCCTCCTGTTGGGGGCTTTTTTATTGGTAAGCTGTCAGACCATTTCGGCCCCCAATGATGAATACGCCTTGGCCCGAGCTGCCATCGAAGCTGCCAAATCTGTGCAAGCGCCCCGACATTCCCCCGGTTATTGGAATCAAGCAGAGGTTGCTTATAAAAAAGCAAAATTCTACTATGAAGAACACGATTGGGAAGAAGCACGCGCAGAATTTATTCGTGCAAGAACGGCTGCCGAAAAGGCAGAAAATTCAGCTCGCCTTATTCGACGTAAGATTGGAGATTTTCTATGAAGTATGGATTATTATTGTTGGCCTTTGCGATGACTGGTTGTTTGAAAACACGTTCCGAAGTCCACGAACAAGAACAGAAACAAGTTTTATCTCAGCAAGTTACGACTTTGCAAAAAGGCACGGCTGACACCAGCAACCGATTTACAGAATACGACGAAGAAACCCGTTTTTTACGAGGCCGCATCGAAGCGCTCGAGAAAAAAGACCAAAACGACAGATCCGATTCAGAAAATTTCCGCAAACAAGTTTCCGAAACTTTTATCGATATTCAAAAACGTCAAAGTCTTTTGCAAGAAGGTTTAACTAAACTGGAAGCACAACTGGCCGGTTATCAAGCCGAACAATTGGCAGGCCAGACAGTCGCAGCAGTAAAAAAATCACTTTATGATATTGCCGAAGAGCATTTCCAGCAAAAAGAATGGAAAAAAGCCATTCTTAATTACCAGAAATTTCGCGAACAAAATCCCAAAAGTAAAAATTATGCCGAAGCCACTTACAAAATCGGAGTTTGCTTTCAAGAAGTTAAGATGAAAGACGAAGCGCGTTCATTTTTTGACGAAGTGATGACGGATTTTCCCAGTTCTGCGGAAGCAAAAAAAGCCAAAGTAAGACTTAAAAGTTTAAAAAAGTGATTGTTCTAGGAATCGAAACCAGTTGTGACGATACTTCGGTTGCCCTGGTGGATGCGGACAAGGTCTTGGCCATGTGTTCAGCATCCAAAGATTTAGATCATGCAAAATTTGGCGGAATCGTTCCAGAAATTGCCAGCCGCAATCACACGGAATTTTTATTGCCATTGATCGAAGAATTGCAAAAAAAATCGGGAATTCAATTATCACAAATAAAATCCATTGCAGTCACACAACGACCGGGTTTATTTGGCTCGCTAATTGTGGGAATAATGACGGCAAAATCTTTGGCGCAAACTTTGAATATCCCCTGGCTGGGTGTGAATCATCTAGAAGGACATATTTGGGCTGGATTTTTAAAAGATGAACTGATCAGTCCAAAATTTTCAGAAACAAAACCCTTTCTTGCTTTGGCAGTCAGCGGTGGTCACACCAGTCTTTACCAAGTGGATAAATTTGCAGATTACAAAATATTGGGCAGCACTTTGGACGATGCGGCCGGCGAAGCCTTTGATAAATGGGCACAAATGCTGGGCCTTGGTTTTCCTGGTGGTCCGAAAGTGGATGAACTTGCCAAAAAGGGCGATGCAAAAAAGTTTTCCTTACCGCGGGCGCTGTTAAATGAGGGCGATTTAAATTTTAGTTTTTCTGGATTAAAGGCATCAGGATCGCGGTTATTGGCAACACTAAGCCAAGCAGAAATTGAAAACCAAAAAGCAGATTTATGCGCCAGTTTTCAGGCGGCAATTCTGGATGTCTTGATATTAAAACTAGATCGCGCCGTGCAAAAAACAGGGATTCGCAGGGTCACAATCACAGGTGGAGTCAGTGCAAATTCCCGTTTACGAGAAGTGGCCGAATCCTGGGCCGAAAAAAATAACATTGAATTGATCATTCCGCCGATGCGTTACTGCACCGACAATGCGGCGATGATTGCCTGGGTGGGACGAAAAAGATTGTTGGCGGGCGAATTCAGTCCCATGAATCTAAGTGCTTCGGCTTCCAGTTATCCGGAAGATTTTGATAGGACCTTGCTTGTCACAAAAAGATAAAATTTTAGCCTTGTTGGAACAACTGGATAAAAATCCCAAGCGATCTTTGGGGCAGAATTTTTTAATCGATGGCAATATTATTGAAAAAATCCTACGCGAAGTGGAATCCTTCCCCGCAAAACATATTGTGGAAATTGGCCCAGGGGCGGGCAGTCTGACCAATGATTTGTTAGTGCTAAGCACAAAACAGGAAAAAACTTTGGAACTGATCGAGTTGGATCAAGGTTTTTTTAATTATTGGAAAGACAAAGTTTCCGATATTCATGAAATCGACGTGCTGAAATTTTCTTGGAATCCTTATAAAGACAAAGAACTTTGCATTGTCAGTAATTTACCTTATCAGGTGTCGTCACGACTGATTATCGAGCTGTCTTTATTGGAATGGAAACAAGACATAAAAGTGATTTTCATGTTTCAAAAAGAAGTCGCACAAAGGATTCAAGCAACAGCGAATTCAGAACATTACGGTTTGCTTTCGGTGGTGGTGCAAAGTTTTTGGAAGGTGCAAAAACTTTGCGACGTTTCCCCGCGCTGTTTTTGGCCGGCACCCAACGTGACCAGTCGGGTCTTAACGTTTTCTCCGCTGCGGGCTTATTTGATGGATGAAACTAAGCGCAAAAATTACTTAAGCTTTTTAAAACTGGGTTTTGCGCAAAGACGAAAGCTTTTAAGGAAAAATTTAGGGGCTTACCGCAAAGATGTCGATTTGCTTTGGAGTGATTCAGGGATCGATGATAAAGCAAGAGCAGAAGACTTATCGATTCAACAATGGGTTCAATTATATGAGCATCTTAAACATACTTGATAATAAAAAAGCTCGATTCAATTACGAGATCATCAGCACCTATGAGGCCGGTCTTTCCTTAACCGGCGGTGAAGTTAAATCCATTCGCGCCAAGGAAGTTGAGTTCAAAGATTCCTATATATCCTTTCGCGGCAACGAAGCCTTTTGGCAGAATGCGCACATCGCGGTTTACAAAGCCAGCAGCTATAACCAACATGAACCGGAAAGACTGCGCAAACTATTATTAAACCGCGCAGAATTAACCAGGATTTTTAGTCAAATCAAAGAAAAAGGCTATACCTGCATTCCCTTAAAAATTTATTTCAAAGATGGGCGGGCTAAATTAGAAATTGCTTTGGTTCGTGGAAAAAACCAATACGACAAACGCCAATCGCTTAAGAAGCGCGACGCTGATAATCAGGTTCGGAATTCCTTGCGACGATCGGCAAAGTCTTATTCTTAAGATAGAATTTTTTGCGCTCGACCAAATTTTTCCAGGCTTTGTAAAGTTCAGGATCGTTGGAACCGGGCTTTAGTAAATGCAGTAAATCTAAATCAACTTCGGTTTGACGTTTAATATGGGTTAAAAAATACCGGGCTGACGGACACAGCGAAAATAGATCTTCCTGGGTTAAGTTTTGCAGGTCTTCTTCTTCCCAAGGATTTTCCGTCCATTTGCGCAAAGTCTTTTCTGCCAAAAATATTGGTTTGAAAGCCTTTTTTAGTAGCATCGTAACAAAAAATGTTTGCACAAGGATTAAAAGTGCAAAGCCAATCAAAAGAAACGACTTTAATGAAATGATTTCCCGTTCCAGATCTCGCCAAAGGTCTGGGGAAAATTTAGAAGACAGGGATTGAAACAGATCATAGTTTTGCTGCAGCCAATAATAAGCGGGAACCAAAAATACCAAATACGCAAATATGGCTGGCAGCACCAGCATAAATAAAAATCGCAATGGAATTTGCGTGCTTTTCATCTTAGATTTTTCGGTCTCAAAATAGGAAATCAAGAGTCTTGAGTTGACGGAACCGGACCGGAATTTAGTCCTTATAACAGTCTTAGGTGACATTATTTTGGAACTAAGCCAATTTATAGGCATGAGGTATGCATTTGTTTTAATATTCTTACTTTCTGCCTGCGCAAGCGAAGAAGAAAAACCTGCACCGCCCTTGGTCGATGGCCAGTATCGACTTAGCGATGATCGAGCAGCTTTTGAACAACTGCGCAAAGAAATTCCAGAAGATATTAAACAACAAAATGACGAGACCGCATTTACTTTGCAATTGTTCAGCGAAGTTAAAAAGTCGCCTTCAGAAATTCGAGAAAAATTTCAGGAAGCCACCAGCAAAAAACGCGAACAGTTCACCAAAAAACAAACTAAAATGCGCGAACTTTACACGCGCCAAGAACGCAAAGATCGCGAAAAATTTTTAAAAGATTTAGAATTGCAAAGAAAATCGTTTGCAGATCGCAAAAGAACTTCAGATGAAAGAAGCGAATTTTTCGGCGACATCGATGAAAAACGTCGTGACTATTTCGAAGATCAGCGAGAAAAAAGGGATGAGTTTGAATCTGAATTCCGCGATCAAAGAAGAAATTTTGATTCTTATATTGCAGATAAAACTTCTGAATTTAATCAACAATTGAAGGCCTATACCGTCAAATACAATGAAAAACAAAAACAAGAATCCCAATCCCAACAGGGAAACTAGTTTAGAAGTTCCAAGCATTTCAGAAATATTCTGGAATTTCTTTAAATTAGGGTTGACTGGTTTTGGCGGCCCACTGGCGCTGGTTTCACAAATGCAGATTGAATTTGTGCAGAAAAAACGATGGATCGAAGAAAAACAATTTTCTCAGGCGTTCGCAATGATCAAAACCTTGCCTGGGGCGCTGGCTTTTTCGATGGCAACGCATATTGGGCAATACGCACGAGGCTTTTTAGGTGGTTTAGCTGCAGCAATGGGACTTATTCTTCCCCCATTTGTAATGATGATTGGACTTGCAAGTCTTTCAAAATTACATATTTCGCACGAAGGTTTCTATTCTGTTTATCATGGATTAACCATTACAGCCTTATTTTTAATTGGTCTGGGTATTTTCAATCTGATCAAATCTTATTTGCGAGATTATCAATATTATTTGGGACTGTTGGGTTCACTGATTTTGTTTTATTTAAATTTTCCAGAACCTTTTGTTATTGTTTTTATGGGAATTTTATTTTGCGGAATATTTTTTATGAAACCCAATAAACTCGTAATGGTTTTTCCTGCGGTGGATGGCTTGCTGCTGAAAAGTCTTGCCTGGACTTGTTTTAAATCCAGTGCCTTTGTTTTTGGAACAGGGCTTGCGATTCTGCCGATTTTGCAGAAAGAATTTACTCAAGTGCATGAATGGGTTTCGTTTTCAGATTTTCAAGTGGCAGTCACTTGGGGACAGGTTACTCCGGGGCCGGTATTGATTACAGCCACTTATTTAGGATTTCTTGTTGCGGGCTTTACCGGTGGATTGGTGGCGACAGCATCGGTTTTTCTGGCAAATTTTCTGCATATGGTAACCTGGTTTCCCTATGCACTGAGTTGGATGTCGAAACAAAAATGGATTGGCTTTTTTATCAAAGGTGCTCTGTCGGCTGTTGCGATTTCCTTGTTCTTAAGTCTGTGGAGCTTGTCTCAGCCTTTCGTCGCAGAAATTCGCAATTTCATTCTATTAGCTGCGATATGGGCACTATGGCTTTATAAAAAACCGCAGGCATGGATTTTAATGATAACTGGTGGCATTATTGGATTAATCTTAGGAATTAAATAATCATGACAGAACAAAAAAAAGATTCCCTTAGAACGATCAACGACCAAGCCAAAATTGCTGATTTACTGCAAAAACTGCAAGCCAGTATTTTAAAAATTCAGCCCAAAGATTCCAACCAAATGCTGACCTATAAATTTGTCGGTGCGAATACCCCCAGTTCGTTTTTTGTTGAAGCAGTCGATGGCAGTCAACTGGAAGGGCCTGAATTTGTTGTGAACCTAAATTTTGAAAATGAAAAATATTTTTTTAAATGTAAAATTTTGAATAAAAATATTACCAATTATGAGCTTTCGTTTCCGCACGAAATTTTCCAAATGCATCAACGCGAACATTTTAGAATTTATTTTCAGAAAGAATTAAACTACAGCGCTACGATCAAACGCAATGTGATTAAAGAAAAATTTGTGTTGATTGATTTAAGTGCTGGTGGTTGTCGAATTGAATTTCCTGACAAATTAGATCCAAATGATTTTCAGAACTTTAATATTGATCTGAACGTAGGGACCATTACTTTTATGGGAGTCCCTGCAAAAAAAATAGATTTGTATACCGAACAGAATAGAAAATTTATGGGAGTCCAATTTCTAGTCGCGGGCACTGCCACCGAAGGACAATTGTTTGCAGCTCTGATCGATCTTTACCGCAAGCATGGAAAAAAATAAACTATTCGATCAGTTCACCCAAAGCTTGGGAAATTTCTAATTTCTGATCCTGCAGGATGGATGCTTCGAAAGTATTTCCGTTGTCTTGCGAAACCCAGCGCACAAGTTGTCCCGGGAATTGGGAATCGCCGATCCAACTTGCTAATACTTCTAAACGTCCAGGATTGGAATAGTAAACGCCATCCACCCAGGCAAGACGATTGGGTTTAACCAGCGCGGGCAATTCTTTCCAAGTTTTGCCCTGATCTTGGCTGCGAACGATGCGAATTTCTGGCAAGGCGCCTTCGATGGCTCCGTCTAAAAATGCCCAAATATTTTTTGTATCGTTCGAAACGGCTACGTAAACCCAACTGGTATTGGCAAATTGCGAAGTGTGAAAATCAACAATCTGCAAAGAATTCTTTTTGCGGATACCAAGAAATGGAAAACATTCTTTCAGCGGTTTACAGATGGGGTGGGTTCCAAAAACCAATTCGCCAAGATCTCCGCCAAGTGTGATGACATCGGAAAATTCTAATTTTCTCTTCATTTTCGTTGGAACAGCTTGCAATTTGAATTCGGCTGCGGCGACTTCGCGCACAGCGGTTGGGGATGCAGGTGGCGGCGCAACAGTCTCTGGAGCTTCCGCTTTTAGGGCGACAGTTTTAAAACTGTGTGCACAGTTTACAAAAAGGAATGAAATTCCAACAAAAAAAGCTGATTTTAGGGTCGTTTTTATTTTCATTTATTAATTTTCTCAGCATTCGGTTAAATTGAAAAGCTAATTTTAAAGCGGGGAGTGTCGTGGTGTTGTTTGCGTTGCTGTTTTCACTATTTTCACAAGCCGCTGATTTAAAACAATTCCATGCCAATCTATCCCGACAAAGTTATCCAGTGACAGAAGAGCTAACGGATAAATATGGCCAGGTCGGCGTTCAAGAATTGAGCTCCGAAAAAGAAATCGAATTAGAAAATTCAGCTCGAAACGGTCATTTTAATGCGTTGGCCAACAAAAATTATCCCTACATCAACCAGATCAGTAAAGTTTTGGCCTATGCTGACCCAAACTATGAATTGATTACTGAAAAACAAGCTAAGGCACTTGGGCTAGTTGGACAGAAAATAGGCCCCTTTGCTGTGCTTTTAGCAAGTGATGTCAGTAAGTTTCTAAATGAATGGAGTTTGACAGAGCAATTTAAGTTCCGAATGGATTTTTATACCGCAGCAAAAAGTATTTCAGATCGACAGTTGCAGGATATAAGTCAGGGAATTTGGCTGTGGAGCAAAAAAAATAAAATTCATTTTCCGCCGGAGCCCTACTTATCGATTCTTTTTTTAGATGGTTTTTTAAGTGGCCTAGACCCTCATTCGCGAGTGGAAACCGCGCAATATTTGAATAACTATCTAGTTTCAAAGTCGCAGCAAAATACCAGCGCCAATGCTAAAATTGAAGTTAAATCAGATATTGAATTTAAAAAAATAGGTCCCATTCAATATTTAAAGATTTCAAAATTTTCAGCTCAGGTTGCCAAAGAACTTATTTCAAGACTGGATACTGCCAAAGATATCATTATCGATTTGCGAGATAATCCAGGGGGATTGATTGATGAAGCCATTGAAATTGCGCAATTCTTTGCGCCGGTAATTGGTGAAGATCCACAACGGGATGTGCTGCTGACTTATTTAGACAAAGACGATTTCAGATCGACGGTAAATAATTTATTTTCCCCAAAAAACCTTCATTCTGCTTTAACGATTTTAGTGAATAACAAAACAGCATCTTCCGCCGAGGCACTTGCAGCAATTTTGCAATCCAGAAGTCGAGCTTTGGTGGTCGGAGAAAAAACCTATGGAAAGGGATCTGTGCAGGAAGTAGAGACCAGGTTCACTCGGTTTTTATCGATCGTTCTGACGCAAACTTTGTATTATATTGGGGAATCGCAATCCTTGCAGGCAGTCAGTGTTTTGCCTTCGGTGACTATTTTCAAAAATAAACAGACCGTCGCACAACAAAAGCTTTATGAAAATCAAATACCGGGTTATTTGCCAGCGCCGGTTCTGCCAGATCGGAACAGCCAAATTTCAAATTTTATGCGAAGAAAAATCGCCTGCGCACAATCGCTGGCAGACCAGGTATTGGCAGAGGATGTGAATCATAATTACCAGGACCTGCAGTTGCTGGTCGCTGTGCGTTCTTTTGATTGCCTTTAGTATTTTTAAACAGCTAAAATTTATAAATAATCAACATGAAGGAGATTTATGAAAAAGCTATTATTTGTATTGTTATTATTGCCAGCAATTTCTTGGGCAGCCGGGGATGCAGGATGCGGACTGGGAAGTGTGGTCATGTCCAAAAATTCTAAACTTTTGCAGATTCTTGCAGTGACCACAAACGGAACCTTCCTTTCTCAACTTTTTGGGATTACTTCTGGAACTTCAAATTGTTCAGCAAGTGGTCTTGTGCAAAACGATAAAGAAGTTCAGTATTTTGTTGAAATCAATCAACAGGATCTGTCCAGACAAATGGCTCAGGGCAAAGGCGAAAAACTGGAAGTCCTTGCGCAATTGAATGGTTGCCAAAGCACAGCCTCGCAAAATGAATTTATGAAAGTAATGCAAAAATCTTTCGGAAACATTTTTACTTCTGAAAATGAAAAATCTGCTGCAGTAGTAGAAAATTTGAAAAAAGTAATTTCAAATAATAAAGATTTAAGCAGTGCATGTCGTGTGGCTGCTTTGTAATTTAGTTATCTGTTTTTTTTCTGCAAAGGCAGTGGCGAACCCACTGCCTTTTTTAGTTCCTGAACACAGAACTCAGTGGTTGAAATTAGGGCACTATCAGAAAAGTATTTTCGGAAATTACTACTCGAATATTCAAGGTGACCAGTTTTTTATTTCTGCAGATGGCAGAACCAATCCCGATCAAGAATTGCAAGCGACCATTGATAAAATGCGGGGGCCAGAATTTGAAAAATACCAATGCCGGTATTTAGCTCGCAGGGATTTTATTGTGAATCAACTTCAACAAAACCTGCCTCAAATCGCAGCTTGCGCAAAAGAACAAGATTGGGTTGCGCGGGTGGGCGCAGACAGCCTGACATTGATTTTCGCATCTGCCTATATGGGAAATGTGGGATCCAGTTTTGGTCACACATTTTTAAAGCTGCACAGAAAAAATAATTCTGTCTTAACAGATTATGGAATCAATTTTGCGGCACGCACAGGGACTGCTGTCGGTGCATTGTATGCCCTGTATGGTTTGTTCGGAATGTATCCAGGAAATTTCGGTATGCTGCCTTATCATCAAATGATCCAATCTTATACCCATGTCGAAGGACGAGATATTTGGGAATACGATTTAAATTTTAGCCAAGAAGAAATTCGTCGGCTGATTTTCCATTTGCTGGAATTAGACAACAGTTCGTTTGCCTACTATTTTCTGTCCGACAATTGCTCTTACCAAATTTTAAAAGTACTGGAAGTTGCTCGCCCGGGACTTGAACTTGCCAATGAGTTGCACGGCTGGGTCATCCCGATGGATACGGTTAAGGTTTTAAATAAAAAGAAAATTTTATTATCACCCCGTTATCGTCCTTCGGAAGAAACTTTATTCGCCCAAAGCTATTTCCAATTGAACGCAAAAGAAAAATCAGATTTTAAATTGGCTGTGCAAAGTCTTTCCGTCCATTCGACGCTGTCGACCAGAACGATTGAAAGTTTGCAAGCATATAGCGCAAGCCAGGAGCTGAAAAATCCCGAAAAATGGAAATCCTTTACTTATAAACTTGCCCAGCAAAGATCCCGCCAAGAACCCATTGAATCAAAGCCGATTGCAGAACCCCAAAGCCCCGAATCCAGTCCGGAATCCAGCCAGGTATTTTTTGGAAATAAAAATCAATCCAATAAAAATTATCTGCGCCTGGGATTTCAATTTGGCTATCACGATTTTATTTCTTCGGATTATGGTGTTTCGCCGGTTTCGCAAATGCAGAATTTCAGATTGGACGCGCAGACAACGGACAATGCCAATTGGAAAATCAATGAAATCAAGATCCTAGATTTTTTATCCACACAAAGTTGGCAGGATTGGGATCGCCCACTGTCTTTGCAGGGCAGTCTTGGGGCGCAATCATTTAAAGAGGATCTGCAATTGCATCCATACCTAAAAGCAGGACTTGGAATTCGCAAAGATTTATTCGAAACTTTGCAAAGCATCGGTTTAGTAACTGTAAATATCGAAGAAAATATGGATGCACACACAGAAGTAAATCCCGGTCTTCGGTTTTTGCTGCGAAAAGAATGGGACAAATTCGGAATCACCGCCATCGACTATGAATTAAAATGGCAGCAAAATAATCCCCCGCAAGAACAAATCAAATTCCAATACGCCAAAACCTGGAACGCCCATCTGGAAACCTTGCTCGAGCGAACCGAAACCTGGTCCAAAAACCAAAGCAGCCAAGATTTTTCGTTACTGCAAAAAGTCTTCTTTATTTTCTAAAGGTAGCTCAAAAAGTATAAGCCCAAACCCAAAGACCGATGCCGATGATCCAGTTTAATGCAGGCTTCGAAATAAAATAAGAATACATCATCATCGCAATCCCAATCACCACCAGCGGCATAATGCCTTCGCGTTTTCCTTTGCGGAAATAATAAATCCCGACCGAGCTGAAAATCAGTCCGCATAAAATTGAATTCAACGATAAATCTAAATCCATTTAGACCTCCAAGAATTCGATTAAGCAGCGGTTGTAACAATGGGGGCATTCGGTTTTTAAATGATTTTTATAGGACTGGTCTTGCAACCGAATTTCTTTTTTACAAACCGGGCATTGTCCTTGGACTTCAGAAATTTCTTTTTTCGTATTAAAAATTTTTAAGCTAATCACAATGCCTGCAATAAAAAACCCCGGCACCAGAACGGCATGTAAAATTGGAATGACAGCTGTAACTAGGGATAAACTCCATAAAATTCCTAAGCTTTTCAGTGCGGCTTTGCTGCGTTTTGCTTTTTCGATATTGCGAACTAGAATCTGGCCGCTGCTGATGTTTCCATCTGCGGATTTGAATTGAATTTTTTCCCAATATTCAGGTTCAGAAGTTAAATGATCCATCTTATTTGAGCATAAACTTAACATATGTTATGGCAAGTAATTGAAACGAGGAGCCATATGAAAATAATTTTAGAAACTGAACGGCTAAGAATGTCAGAATTTACCGAAAACGATGTTGACCTGATTTATGAACTGGATTCAGACCCCGAAGTGATGACCTATATTAACGGTGGAATCGCAAATACACGCGAACAGGCAGCCGCCACTTTGAAACGGGTTCTAAAAGGTTATACAGACTGGAAAAATTTAGGAATTTGGAAATCAGAATTAAAAGACACCAATGAATACATTGGTTGGCACTGTCTGAAACCACTGTATGGTTTTGACGAAATCGAAGTGGGCTATAGGTTATTGAAAAGACATTGGAAAAAAGGTTATGCCACCGAAGGCGCCAAGGCTTTGATTCAATATGGTTTTAATGATTTGGGTTTGCAAAAAATTGCTGCGAATATCAACCCAGCCAATCAAGCATCACGTCATGCCTTACAAAAATCCGGCCTAGTCTACGATCGGCCAGCTGTTTTCACCAGCGCAGTGGATGGGCGAGTGACGGATATTGAATTATTTTTTATTCACAAATCAAAATAAGTTTAAGCAGCAAGTTTTTGTGCAAGCATCGGAGTTAATACTCCCCGTGACAAAAATACTTGAATACCGCAGTTCCAAAATTTTTCTTTCAGCGCATATTCAACCGGAGTGTATTTAACTTTGGGAAATTCCCCTTTTTCCGCCAATTGGCAGAATTCCGATTCTGAACTGCTGCGCACAATTTTCAGCAGCATCATAATGTGTGCGTCGGTAAATTTGGGATCCTTTAAAAGACCCTTCAGACCCTTTTCCGGGGTGGCTTTAAGATACTGGTAAAGACTGGCAAAATCGTAAGTTTCCATAAGTGACTCCTCGCTTTCAAACTAACTATCGGGACATTGGTCTAGGTTCTACAGTAAAAAATGTGTCTCAAAACTAGACTTTGATCCAAGAGTTCATCAGAATTTTTAAAACAGGGGGATTTCGTGAAAATTCGCAATTTTTTAATATTGGCAGCCATTATCAGTGGATCAAATTTAGTCAATGCAACGCCGTGGGAAGAACCCATCGAGGTAAAAAGCAAAAAACTTTGCGGTTCACTGATCAAAGAAAAAGCCAGCGATATAAACAGCGTTTTATTTAAACAAAAAAATTCGGTCGGTAATATTGTCTTTGAATACCATGTAAACCCGATGGGAAAAACTGTGGAAAACAGTCTTAGCAATATGACGGTGGGCCGCACCTTCGAAGTTTGCGTAGTGGGATTTCGCACGCAAACCATTATGGTGGAACCACCCGTGGATTTTCATACGTTCGACATTGTCTGGTAATTTAAGGGTAAAGCTGGCTGCAAATATTCGCAGATGAATTTGCAGCGGGCGCAGCTTGCAGTCCAAGTTGCTGGCGAACTTCGCCAATCCAATCGGCGATGCCTCGGGGGCGCATTCCAGCAATGGTGCTGGACCGTTCAATCAACTGAGCATCAAGAACTTCTTTTTTGGCGATTTCAATGATGGAAGCTTCTAGTTCGTTCAAATCCCGCACAAATTGATAATTGGAATCCAAAGCAGTTGCATTGCCACGTTCTTGCCCGGGAACTTCATCCGAATAGATAGCTCGTCCCATAAACGCAAGTCCTTGGGTTGTGGTTTTCCCGCCGGATTTCGAGTAAAAATACCCGCCGGTTCGCCCTAGATATCGCAGCAAAGGATTCAAAACTTCTTTTTGATCCAACCATCCAGCAATAAGAATATTAACATTTTTTCCGAATTCGCCTCGGGCGCGCATCACTTCTAGTTTTGCTCGCAAGGGCAAATTTCCGCCGGTGCAAAGGATTAAATTAATTTTTTTAAAAGGCGAAGTGTATTTCGCAGTCATATCAATTAAAACTTGGGAAACACCTTCGTAATCCCCCAGTCCTTGTTGTCCACCCATCATCATAAAAGTGGGCAGGGCGTGATCGATGTAACCAAATTTTTCCGATCCATACTGCGCAGAGAATTTTTCGATAGCCGCAGCATCTCCGGGAAATTCACCGCGAAGTGCTTCGTTGGGGCCCATACCACCGACGCGAACTCTTTCTGGAAAAATTCCAAAGTCTCTGACCACTTCGTCGCGAAGTTTTAAGGTTCCATAAAAAAGCATATCAAACCATTTGGTTAATTTAGCAAAATACTTATGCTGATCCAAATCGGTCACACCGGCGCCAATAGAAATTCCCCGCAGCAGTTTGTATTTTTTTAAAAACGCCAAGGCATCGGAAGACCAAGGATAAAAAGAAAAACCGATCACCGAATCAGTTTCTTCCAGCCACTGCAACATGCGAATGGGGCGATAATTTCTTACTTCGGGCATCATATAATTTGGTAACACGGCACCCATAAACATATACAGCACATAGCCCGCACCATAAGCCTTGCGTTGTTTGCCAGTAGAATAATCATAAATCCATTTTTGCGTCTCATTCAAAGGGAAGCCTTTTTCCATTCCTGCAAAGGGAAGTTTAATTCCAATGTTTATTAAGGGGATTGTCATGATTTGCCCGTCCAAAAATTCTCGAGCATCTTTTAAAATAATAAATGTCGGAGCAGGAAGCCCCTGTTCAATATGTCGCCTGCGAATTTCGTCTTGGGCCCTAAGCACATCATTTAAAAGCATGACCCCTGTATTCGGATGATCTTCCAATAATTTATTTAATTTTGTGGGCGCAGAATCTCGGGGATTTAATATAACCCGCTGAATTCTGATCACGCGCGGATTGGGTTTGCGAGCAGCAATTTTGGCGGGATCCGTTTCTTTTTCAAGAGTGATCACATAGCTATTGGGAATATCGATCAGCAACTGATCAGCCAATTCATTGGCGGCGGCTTCATGTCCAAAGCCCACGGTTCCATGAAAAACCAAAATGTTTTTGGCAAAACAAAAACTGCTGAATGCTGCTAAAATAAATTGCAGGAAAATCACCCTCAAAAAATACCCCTCGTAGGTCGAAGAATATTACAAAAAAATTTTACTCAGTCAAAGAAGTAGTTCCAAAAAGGGTCTAGCCTACTGCGACAATTCCGCCAGAACATCCCAGCCAAATTTTTCTAATTTACTGTCACCGACGCCATAAACATTTTTAAGTTCCTCAAGGCTGGAAGGATTTTTCACTGCCATATCTTTCAGCGAGCGATCGCTGAAAATCACAAATGCAGGAACATCCAATTCTGCTGATTTCTTTTTCCGCCAGCTGCGCAAATTTTGAAATCGATATTCTTGAGTTGGATCCAGTTCGTCGATGAAACTTTTCGAGATTTTTTTCTTATGAGATTTAACTAAATTAACCAGACCAGCCACAATACCAGTGCGAACAATTTTTCTTGTCGAAGTAGGATCACAAGTATCGCAATGCCCACAGCGAGTGATCCGCTGAGAATCTTTGTAATAAACCAGAATTTCAGCATGTCGACATTCGCCGCCTTCGGAATAATTCACCAGCGCATCCAAATTTCGCCATCGCAATTTTTTAATTTCCGCAGGGGCGCTGGAACTTTGTAAGAAAAAAGATTGCAAGCCTTTATCTTTTTGCGAATACAGCATCAGACAAGTTGAATCCTGACCATCGCGACCCGCGCGTCCCATTTCCTGATAAAGAGAATCAATATTGGCCGGCATTTGATAATGCAGAACCAATCGCACATCCGATTGATCGACGCCCATGCCAAATGCATTGGTCGCAACAAGAATACGCAATTTTTTATGAATATAATCTTGCTGAGTTTGTTCGCGTGCTTGCATCGAAAGTCCCGCATGGTAATAAGCGACTTGGGTAAAACGTTTTTGCAATTCCAAACACAAGCTTTCGGTATTTTTTCTAGTTCCGCAGTAAATTAAAATTCGACCTTCGGGTGTTTTTTGAATGGCAGAATAAATCAATGCCAGTTTGTCACTTTCCGTAGCACAGGCTTCGACCTGATAATAAAGATTAGGCCGGTAAAACCCATAAACCATGCGCTCGGGTTTTTGCAGCTGCAAATTTTTAGCAATATCATTTAAGACAGTCGGCGTGGCCGAAGCAGTCAGCGCCAAAACCGGAATTTCCGGACGCAAAGTCTTCAATATTTTCAGCTGAGCATACTCTTCGCGAAAATCATGTCCCCACTGCGACACACAGTGGGCTTCATCAACGGCAAACAAAGCAATATTCTGGGTCTGAATCCATTTTTGAAAACCATCTTTTTGCACGCGTTCGGGCGATAAATACAAAATATAAGTTCCACCCAAATTTAAATCCGAAAAGATTTTCCGTTTTTCTTCATCCGATTGTTTGGCATACAAACACCCACTGGGAATGCCGTTTCGCTGCAATGAATTCACTTGATCCTTCATTAAGGAAATCAAAGGCGAAATCACCACCACCAATTTATTTTCAATCACAGCAGGCAATTGATAACACAAAGATTTTCCGCCGCCAGTTGGTAAAACGGCCAGCACATCTTTTCGAGCCAGAATTGCCGAGATAATTTCCTTCTGCCCATGGCGAAACTTTTCCAAAGAAAATGTTTTTCGCAAGACGGATTCATAAGTATTTTGCTCGTGATTCATCATCGGAGCTCAGCCTAGCAAAAGGAATGCCGTGCTTGCTACCAGAAAAAACTGAATTCCAAGTGCGACGCGGCCGGATTCAGGACACTGCGCAGTCTCTTACGGGAGTGCCGTTTAAGTTAAGGGTTTTAAATTACAAATCAGAATTAAATTAATTTTAAATTTACAAGCGAAGGGCCAAATGCGATAGGGCGTTTTCCGCAAATACCTCAACGAAGCC